>JALYNB010000057.1 GCA_030773395.1 Actinomycetota bacterium | reverse complement strand
GGGCCCGAGAGGGCCGGGTCGGGGGGAGACGGGGCCGGGCTGCGGGGAGACGGGGCCGGACCGCGGGCAGGCCGGACGGGCGCGGACGGGACTGGCGCGCACGAGGGCGGGGCGCGGGAGGACGGGCGCCGCCTCACCGAGGTCGACGCTGCAGCGGTCAGCCGGCCGGTCGACGCCCAGCAGGTCGGCGGGGCGACCGGTGCCCAGCCGGTCAGCCGGTCGCCCGGTGTCCAGGGCGTGGCCGAGGTGGCCGCGCCCGAGGCCCTCGCTCCCGCAGGTCGGCGCGTCCGGGCCCGGTTCGCCCGGCTGGCGGCCAGCGGGGGGCGGACCCCCGGCGTGTCGCCGGTGCTCGACCCGCTGGTCAAGACGATCCGGTCCACCCACCCAAAGGCCGACGTCCGGCTGGTCCAGCGGGCGTACGAGGTCGCGGAGGCCAAGCACCGCGGGCAGACCCGACGCAGCGGCGACCCTTACATCACCCACCCGCTGGCCGTCACCACGATCCTGGCCGAGCTCGGCATGGACACGACGACGCTCGCGGCCGCGCTGCTGCACGACACCGTCGAGGACACCGGCTACACGCTCGACGCGCTGCGGGCGGAGTTCGGGCCGGAGGTCGCGCACCTCGTGGACGGCGTGACGAAGCTCGACAAGGTCAAGTTCGGCGAGGCGGCCGAGGCCGAGACCATCCGCAAGATGGTCGTGGCCATGGCGAAGGACCCCCGCGTCCTCGTCATCAAGCTCGCCGACCGGCTCCACAACATGCGCACGCTGCGGTTCCTGCCGCCCGAGAAGCAGGAGCGCAAGGCCCGCGAGACCCTCGAGGTGCTGGCGCCGCTGGCGCACCGCCTCGGCATGAACACCGTCAAGTGGGAGCTCGAGGACCTCTCGTTCGCGACGCTCTACCCGAAGCGGTACGACGAGATCGTGCGCCTCGTCGCCGACCGCGCGCCGTCGCGCGACACCTACCTGCAGTCGGTCATCGAGGCGGTGCAGGCCCAGCTGCGGGGGTCGCGCATCAAGGCCACGGTGAGCGGCCGGCCGAAGCACTACTACTCGATCTACCAGAAGATGATCGTGCGGGGCCACGACTTCGCCGACATCCACGACCTGTTGGGCATCCGCGTCCTCGTCGACACGGTCCGCGACTGCTACGCGGCCCTCGGCACGGTCCACGCGCTGTGGAACCCCGTGCCGGGCCGGTTCAAGGACTACATCGCGATGCCCAAGTTCAACATGTACCAGTCGCTGCACACGACGGTCATCGGGCCGGGCGGCAAGCCCGTCGAGATCCAGATCCGCACGGTGGCGATGCACCGCACGGCGGAGTACGGCATCGCGGCGCACTGGAAGTACAAGGAGGTCAAGGGCGCGGAGGTCGCCGGGCCGCCCGGGAAGAGCGACGGCTCGGCGGAGATGGCGTGGCTGCGCCAGCTGCTGGAGTGGCAGAAGGAGACCTCCGACCCGGGAGAGTTCCTCGACTCCCTGCGGTTCGACCTCTACGCCGCTGAGGTCTTCGTCTTCACGCCCAAGGGCGACGTCATCTCGCTGCCGAGTGGTGCCACGCCGGTTGACTTCGCGTACGCCGTCCACACCGAAGTCGGCCACCGCTGCATCGGCGCACGGGTGAACGGGCGGCTGGTGCCGCTGGAGAGCCCGCTGGAGAACGGCGACGTGGTCGAGGTCTTCACGTCGAAGGCGCCGAACGCCGCTCCGAGCCGCGACTGGCTCGTCTTCGTCACCAGCCCCCGCGCCCGCAACAAGATCCGCCAGTGGTTCGCGAAGGAGCGCCGCGAGGACGCGATCGAGAGCGGCAAGGAGGCGCTCACCCGCGCTATGCGCAAGCAGGGGCTGCCCCTGCAGCGCCTGATGGGCGGGGAGTCCCTGGCCACGCTGGCCACGGACCTGCGGTACGCCGACGTCTCCGCGCTCTACGCGGCGGTGGGCGAGGGTCACGTGTCGGCGCAGTCGATCGTCCAGCGGCTGGTCCAGGCGCTCGGCGGGGTCGACGGGGCAACCGAGGAGCTCGCCGAGACCGCGGCGCCGACCCGGCCCCGGCCGCGGCCGGGCGGTGACCCGGGCGTCGTGGTCAAGGGCGCCAGCGACGTCTGGGTGAAGCTCGCGCGTTGCTGCACGCCCGTCCCGGGTGACGAGATCGTCGGCTTCGTGACCCGCGGCAACGGCGTGTCCGTGCACCGCGAGGACTGCGCCAACGTCGCGCACCTGTCCGCGCAGGCCGACCGCCTCGTGCCCGTGGAGTGGGCGCCGACGTCGGGCTCGGTGTTCCTCGTCGCCGTGCAGGTGGAAGCGCTCGACCGGTCGCGGCTGCTGTCGGACGTGACGAAGGTGCTGGCCGACAGCCACGTCAACATCCTGTCGGCGTCCGTCACGACGACCCGCGACCGCGTGGCAGTCAGCCGGTTCACCTTCGAGATGGGCGACCCGAAGCACTTGGGCCACCTGCTCCGGACGATCCGCGCCGTCGACGGGGTGTTCGACGCCTACCGGGTGACGTCCGGCTCGAGCTGAGGCCCGTGCAGCCGGGATGACCCGTCACGCCCGTGGCGGGTCACCCCGACTGCCGTCCTAGAGGTCGCAGGTCGACCGCTCGAACTTCTCGAACTCCCCGCCGGGGCCGAAGTGCGCGGTGACCGCGATCCGGTCCGCGACCCCGCCCTTGCCGACGATGTCCCCGTCCAGCGGCTCCGCTCGCTGACCGCCGGGCTGGCAGCGGCAGCAGCGGGCGCCGGGGACCAGGACGCCGAGTGGCACGACACGCGGGGGCGACACGCCCGCCGCGACCGCCTTCCTGCCACTCGGCGGGCAGGTGGCGGTTACTCCGCCAACGCCACATCCGTGACCTCGACCGGGGTGGCCGGCGCTCCGTCGGGCGCGCCGCCCTCGGCGCCCGCCGCCGCGATCTGGTCGAGGACCGCCAGACCGGCCTCGGTGACGGTGCCGAACACCGAGTAGTCCGGCGGCAGAGGCGACTCGTCGTACACGAGGAAGAACTGCGAGCCGTTCGTGTCGGGGCCCGCGTTCGCCATCGCGAGGGTGCCGCGACCGTAGGTCGCGCCCTCCGTGTTCTCGTTGGCGAACTCGTAGCCCGGCCCGCCGGTGCCCGTGCCGCTGGGGTCGCCGCACTGCAGCACGAAGATGCCCTGGCTCGTGAGCCGGTGGCAGACCGTGCCGTCGAAGTAGTCCTCGCGGGCGAGGTGGGTGAACGAGGCGACGGTGCAGGGCGCGCTCGCGGCGTCGA
>JALYNB010000056.1 GCA_030773395.1 Actinomycetota bacterium | reverse complement strand
GCGTCACCGCGAGCCCGTGCCGCTCGCCGCGCCAGCCCGACTCGTAGGCCAGCCGGAAGTCCCCGGCGCCCTCCAGCCAGACGGCGACGCGCCGGCCCTCGAGGAGGGCGAGGGCCGACTCGCCGGTCGCCGCGGCGATCGCCGGCGCCTCGCTCGTAGCAGCCAGAAGCCGAGTCTGCTCCAGCAGCAGACCCGTCACCCTCGCCGCCCGCTGCAGTCGGCCCTGCTGCTCGGCCACCGTTCGGCGGGCGGCGGACAGGTCGGCGACGAGCCCGTCGACGGCGGCCCGCACCGGCAGGAACTCGAGCGGCACGTCCTCGGGACCGGGGCCGGGGCGGCCCTCGTCGGCGGCACGAGCGTGCTCGGCGAGAAGGCGGACGGGCCGCTCGACGAGCAGGCGGGTCGTGCGGACGCGGCGCCCCCCGACGGCGGCGAGCAGGCCCAGCAGGGCGAGCGCGCCGCCGAGGAGCGCGACGCGGACACGGTCGCGCTCTGCGTTCACGTCGGCGAGCCGCCGGTGCAGGTGCGCCTCGAGCCGCTCGGCGTCGAGCCGGAAGGCGTCGAACAGGTCCTTGCCCCGTTGTGCGAGCGGCGCGTCGGTCGCCACCTCCGAATCCCTGGAGGCCAGCGCGACCGTGGGCGCGCCGTACTCCTGCTGCCACTCGGCGGCGCGCGTCTGCAGCTCCGCGAACGCGGCGAGACCGCTCTCGTCCCGCAGCCCGGCGGCGAGCTGGGCCATGCCCTGCAGCACCTGCTCCCGGCCGTCGTCGTACGGCTCGAGGAAGGCGCGGTCACCGGACGCGAGGTAGCCCCGGACGCCGGTCTCCTGGTCGAGCATGCCGGCCACGAGGTCGTCGAGCCCGTCGTCGGCCAGGAGCAGGCGGTCGCGCTCCGGGCCGTACACGGCCCGGAACTGCACCTCGGAGGCCGTCACGAGCGCGGCGAGGACGGCGAGCGCCGCGACCGAGACGACGGCGAGCTCGCGGAGCCGACGGACGACGGAGGCCGGAGCGCGGGTCATGCGAGTGTTGTCGGACGGGGCACCGGGTCCGCTTGACCCTTGTCACCCGACCGGCCGCCGTACAGTGCCCTGTCGTGCGCCTGGTCATCGCGAAGTGCAGCGTCGACTACGTCGGCCGGCTCACGGCCCACCTCCCGAGCGCCGTCCGGCTGCTCCTGCTGAAGGCGGACGGGTCGGTGTCGGTGCACGCCGACGACCGCGCCTACAAGCCCTTGAACTGGATGAGCCCGCCGTGCACGGTCGCGGAGGCGGACGGCGTCTGGCGCGTGACGAACACGTCCGGCGAGCAGCTGGTCGTGACCCTGGAGGAGGTGCTGCACGACTCCAGTCACCACCTCGGCGTCGACCCCGGGCTGGTGAAGGACGGCGTGGAGGCCCACCTGCAGGAGCTCCTCGCCGACCGCTGCGGGGAGATCGGCGAGGGGCTCACGCTCGTGCGGCGCGAGTACCCCACCGACATCGGCCCGGTGGACCTGCTGTGCCGGGACGCCGACGGCGCCGCCGTCGCCGTCGAGGTGAAGCGCAAGGCGGAGATCGCCGGGGTGGAGCAGCTGACCCGCTACCTCCAGCGGCTCGACCGCGACCCGCTGCTGCGGCCGGTGCGCGGCGTGCTGGTGGCCCAGACGTTCACGCCGCAGGCGAAGGTGCTCGCCGCCGACCGCGGCATCGGGTGCGTGCAGGTCGACTACGACGCCCTGCGCGGGATCGCCCCGCTCAACCCCACGCTCTTCTGACCGCGACTCACGTCGCCCTCTCCAGCCACCCGACGCGGACGTCCACGCCGGGGGAGAAGAGCACGCGCGGCGGCCCAGCCGGCCGCGGCAGGCCCGCGGCGGCGACCAGGTCGTCGTCGAGGTCGAGCAGCTCGGCGGAGTGCAGCGGCCAGGGCCCGTGGTCCATCGGCCCGTACGCCGTGCGCCGGCCGCGGCGCACGTGTAGCCCCCACCGGGCCGTCAGGAACAGGTCAAGGGCTGTCGGCTCGACCGGGGCGCCGGGGCGGACTGTCAGCCGGGACCTGGTGCCGCGCGGCCCGGGCACCCGTCGCTCGCAGGTGTAGGTGAGCAGGTCCCCGTCGCGCTCGCACCGCATCCGCGACCACAGGTAGGGGAGCGCGAACACCGTGCGGGCGACCAGCACGGGCAGGGCGCGCTCCGCGTCGAGGGAGAGGAACACGACGCCGCGCCGCCCGTCCGGCCCGACCGAGTAGGTGCGCACATTCGTCTCGCAGAAGGCGCCGAGCGGCGGCGGGGGCCGGAGGGCGGGACGGGCCGTCCCGGGCACGCGGAGACGGACGTCGCGCATGACGAAGGGGATGAGGCCGACCCACGCCGCCCCTCCGGCCGTGTCCACCCTCGTGCCTGGGGGCATGGTCGGCTCGAGCAACGCGGGGTCCACCGGCCAGTGCAGGTAGGTGAGGTCGGTCCAGCGCTGGGTCATCACCGGCTGGAGCACGGGCCGGGGAGTGCCGGCCGTGACGCGCTCGGGGTCCACGCCGGCTGGGCGCTCCCGGTCTGCCTCCACGGCCTGGTCCTCTCGTCCGTCGGCACGCGCGGTCACCGTCATGGTCCCGTCCGCCGCCGCGTCGTCCACAGCCGGCGCGCCCCCGCGGCGGCTGCCGTGCCAGACTCGCCGCCAGCGACGAGGAGGTCGGATGGCGCGCGAGTTCTCTCGGGTGGGGGTCGTCGGGCTCGGCACGATGGGTGCCGGCATCGCGGAGGTGCTGGCCCGCGCCGGCCTCGACGTGGTCGGTGTCGAGACCAGCCAGGCGGCGCTCGAGCACGGCAGCGGGACGCTGGAGGCGAGCACGGCCCGCGCCGTGCGCCGCGGCAAGCTCGGCGAGGCCGAGCGGGCAGAGCTGCTCAGCCGCATCACCTTCACGACCGACCTCGCCGACCTCGCCGCCTGCGAGCTGGTCATCGAGGCCGTCCCGGAGCGGATGGAGGTCAAGCGTGACCTCTTCAGTCGGCTCGACGGGATCGTCGACCCGACCGCCGTCCTGGCGACGAACACGTCCGCCCTGTCCGTCACCGAGCTCGCCACGAGCACGCGCCACCCGTCCCGGGTCGTGGGCATGCACTGGTTCAACCCGGCGCCGGTCATGGGGCTCATCGAGGTCGTGAAGACCGTCGTCGTCGACCCGGCCGTGGTCGAGGACATCGAGGCCCTGGTCACCCGCGTCGGCAAGGTCGACGTGACGATTGGCGACCGCGCCGGGTTCATCACGAACGCCCTGCTCTTCGGCTACCTCAACAACGCCATCGGGATGCTCGAGTCGCGGTACGCCAGCCGCGAGGACATCGACGCCGCGATGCACCACGGCTGCGGCCACCCGATGGGCCCGCTCGCCCTGCTCGACCTCATCGGGCTCGACAGCGCCTACGAGATCCTCGACACGATGTACCGGCAGTCGCGCGACCACCTGCACGCCCCGAAGCCGTTGCTCAAGCAGCTCGTGCTCGCCGGCTTCCTGGGGCGCAAGACGGGCCGCGGCTTCTACACCTACGCCGAGCCCGGGTCACCGGAGGTCGTGGCCGACCCGGACACGCCCACGGCCGTGCAGCCGGCCGAGGGGCGCGCCGTCCAGCGCATCGGTGTCGTCGGCACCGGCACGATGGCCACCGGCATCGCCGAGGTGTGCGCCCGCAGCGGCTACGACGTCGTCGTGCGGGCCCGCTCGGAGGACAAGGTGGCCGCCGTCCGGGCCGCGGTGGAGAAGAGCCTCGACAAGGGTGTGCAGCGGGGGCGGGTCTCCGAGGCCGACCGCGACTCGGCCCTCGCCCGGCTCAGCGGCACAACGAGCCTCGACGACCTCGCCGACTGCGACCTCGTCGTCGAGGCCGTGGTCGAGGACCTGGGGGTCAAGACTGCCCTGTTCGGGGCCCTGGACGAGGTGGTCAAGCCCGGGGCGATCCTCGCGACGACGACGTCCAGCCTGCCGGTCGTGGCCCTGGCCGGGGTGACGTCCCGCCCCCAGGACGTCGTCGGCATGCACTGGTTCAACCCGGTGCAGGTCATGAAGCTCGTCGAGGTCGTGCCGACCGTGCGGACCGCCCCCGACGTCGTCGCCACGGTCGACGAGGTCTGCCGCCGCACGGGCAAGCATGCCGTCCACTGCGGTGACCGAGCGGGGTTCATCGTCAACGCGCTGCTGTTCCCCTACCTCAACGACGCGGTGAAGATGCTCGAGGCCCACTACTCCAACGCCGACGACATCGACGCTGCCATGACGATCGGCTGCGGCCACCCGATGGGCCCGTTCGCGCTGATGGATGTCGTTGGGCTGGACGTCACGCTCGCGATCCAGAAGATCCTCTACACGGAGTTCCGCGAGCCCGGGCTGGCGCCCGCGCCGCTGCTCGAGCACCTCGTCGTCGCCGGCTACCTGGGCCGCAAGACGGGCCGGGGCTTCCGCGACTACACGACCTCGGCCGGCACCACGCGACAGGCCGGCCGGTGACCGGCCCAACGGCCGCCACCGGCGGTGGTCCCGGCGGCCTCGACCGCGACGAGCTCCTCGAGCTCGCCCGGGAGGTCGTGAGCTTCGTGCCGGACGTGGTGGTCATGCTCCGCGGCGTCCTGGAGGACGAGCGGGTCCCGCGGTCGGTCAAGCTGCAGACCGGCGCGCTGCTCGCCTACATCGCGTCGCCGCTCGACGTCATCCCTGACTTCGTGCCCGTCCTCGGGCAGCTGGACGACGCCGCGCTGGCCGCGTTCGCGGTCCGCCGCCTGCTGACCGCGGCGGGGGAGCCGGTCCTGCATGAGTACTGGCAGGGGAGCCAGCGTGGGCTGCAGGTGCTGCTCTCCCTGGCCTCCGCTCTGTCGGTGCCGAGCCGGACGCTGCGCAAGTTCGGGATCGTGGCCGCGCTCAGCCACCTGTTCCGGCGGGACGAGCGGTCGGACGACGGGCACCGCATCGTGGACGGCGAGGTCGTGCGCCCCCGCCGCGACCGGCCCGGCCGCGCTTGAGGGTGGCCGGGCACTGGCCCGGTCCCGAACGGGTGGAGTCCTGGCCGGACGGCGAGTGGACGGTGCGCGCCGTGACCGGTGCCGCGGCGACCAAGGCCTACCGGTGCCCCGGGTGCGACCAGGAGGTGCCGGAGCGCACCCCGCACGTCGTCGCCTGGCGCGTGGGCGACGTCGAGGACCGGCGGCACTGGCACACGCCCTGCTGGCGTGCTCGCGACCGCCGGCGACCCGACCGGCGACGGGGCTAGTCGCTGAGGTCCGAGCAGCGGCGGGTCAGCGCGGCCACGCGGCGGGCGCGCTCCCGCTGCGGCGCGTTCACGGCAAGACCCGGCGGCGGAGGCCGGGGAGCCGGCTCCGCGTGGACGCTGCCGCGACGGCGCCCGCGAGCAGCACGAGCAGGCCGGCGAGCAGCGGCCACGGCACGGTCACGAACTGCAGGCGCCCCCACGGGTCGGCCGCCTCCGCCGTCTCGAACACGACGACCGGGGCGTTCGCGGACGACGACTGGTAATAGTGGCGCGTCAGCGCCACCGCCGCCGCGACCCCCGGCACCAGCCCGGCCAACGTGCCCAGCGCCGCCCCGACGAACGCGAGCGTCGCCGCGTAGCGCCGGCGAC
>JALYNB010000055.1 GCA_030773395.1 Actinomycetota bacterium | reverse complement strand
CGGCGGTGGTGGTCGAGGCACCCCCGCGCGCCTGAGCGGACGCCCACACCGCCCGTCCCCGCACGGGGCGGCCCGGTGACCGGACCGCCCCGTCGGGCTGCTCAGCAGCAGCGGGCCTGCGGCTGGCGGTCGCGCTCGTCCTGGCGGGATCGCTCGAACTGCCGCCGGGTCAGCGGCGTCCGCTCGGGGTGGTCGCGCCGCTCGTGCTCGACGTACCGGTCGTACGCCGACTCGCCACTCACCTCCTTGAGGTACCAGCGCACGCCGGAGACCAGGCCGGCGAGCGTCACCGGTCCCCCCCCGGGCGCGACTCCGGGTCGACGGCGACGGCGTCGCCGACGGAGGGGCCGGTCCCGTGCCCACCGGGACGGCTGCCGGCCTCGGCCATCGCCCGACGCTCCTCCTGGGTGGGGATGAGCCCGGACGGGGCGATGATCCCCGACGGCGACCAGGGCACCTCGGTCGTCGGCAGCTGGCCGCCGGACCGGAAGGCCTTGAGGCAGACCCGCGCGGCGTCCAGGACGACGACCACCACGAGCAGCGCGAAGAACGCCGCGAGCACGCCGTCGACCGTGGAGTTCGTGACGACGGCCTGCATCTGGTCGAGGTCCTTGGCCGGGGCGAGCACCTCACCCCGCGCGAGGGCCTCGGCGAAGCGGTCACGCTGGGCGAAGAAGCCGAGCTTCGGGTCGGGCGAGAACACCTTGTGGTAGCTGGCGGTCAGGGTCACCAGCACGTCCCAGGCCAGCGGGATGCCCGGGACCCACGCCCACTTCGCCTTGCCGTGCTTGACGAGCAGGGTGGTGGCCAGCGCCAGCGCCATGGCCGCGAGCAGCTGGTTCGCGATGCCGAACAGCGGGAAGAGCTGGTTGATACCGCCGAGCGGGTTGGTCACGCCCGTGTAGAGGAAGTAGCCCCACAGGCCGACGACCACGGCGCTGGCGCCCCAGACGCCGGGCTTCCACGACACGTTCCCCAGCGGCTTGTAGATGTTGCCGAGCGTGTCCTGCAGCATGAACCGGCCCACCCGCGTGCCCGCGTCCACCGTGGTCAGGATGAACAGGGCCTCGAACATGATCGCGAAGTGGTACCAGAAGGCCTGCAGGCCCGACCCGAACGCACTCGCAAAGATCTGGGACATGCCGACCGCGAGGGTCGGGGCGCCGCCCGTGCGGGCGACGAGCGTCGGCTCCTCGACCGCCGCGGCGGCGGCCGTGAGCTGCTCCGGCGTGATCGTGAAGCCCAGGTTCGCGACGGCGGCCGAGGCCGACTCGACGGTGCCACCGAGGAGACCGGCCGGGCTGTTCATGGCGAAGTACAGTCCCGGGTCGATGACCGAGGCGGCGATCAGGGCGCTCACCGCGACGAACGACTCGGCGAGCATGCCGCCGTAGCCGATGAGGCGGACCTGCGACTCCTTCTCGATCATCTTCGGCGTCGTGCCCGAGGCGATGAGGGCGTGGAACCCGGACAGCGCGCCGCAGGCGATCGTGATGAAGACGAACGGGAAGAGCGAGCCGGCGAACACGGGACCGGTGCCGTTGCGGGCGAATTCGGTGATCGCCTCGTTCTGGAGCACCGGCGGGGCGAGCAGCATCCCGATGGCCAGCAGCACGATCGTGCCGATCTTCATGAAGGTCGACAGGTAGTCGCGAGGGGCTAGGAGCATCCAGACGGGCAGGACGGAGGCGGCGAACCCGTACACGACCAGGCAGAGCACGAGCGTCGTCGGCTCGAGCGTGAACGCCTCGGCGAGTCCGGAGCCCTCGACGTACCCGCCCCCGACGATCGCCAGCAGCAACAGCGCGACGCCGATGACCGAAGTCTCGATGACCCGGCCCGGGCGGAAGACCCGCAGGTAGAACCCCATGAACAGCGCGATCGGGATCGTCATCGCGATCGAGAACGTGCCCCAGGGCGAGCCGGCGAGGGCGTTGACGACGACGAGCGCGAGCACCGCGAGGAGGATGATCATGATGGCGAAGACGCCGATGAGCGCCGCCGTGCCGCCGACGGGCCCCATCTCGTCGCGGATCATCTGCCCGAGGCTCTTGCCGTCCCGCCGCATCGAGAAGAACAGCGTGACCATGTCCTGCACGGCGCCGGCGAAGATCACGCCGACGACGATCCAGATCGTGCCGGGCAGGTAGCCCATCTGCGCGGCCAGCACGGGGCCGACCAGGGGCCCGGCGCCGGCGATGGCCGCGAAGTGGTGGCCGAACAGCACGCGTCGGTCGGTCAGCTCGTAGTCGACGCCGTTGTGGAGGCGCTCCGCGGGGGTCGACCGGGTGTCGTCGACCTCCAGCACACGGTGCGCGATGAACCGCGAGTAGTACCGGTAGGCGATCGCGTACGACCCCAGGGCCGCGGCGAGCAGCCAGATCGCGGAGACGTTCTCGCCGCGGCTGAGCGCGACGACGCCCCAGGCGACGGCGCCGACCACGGCGACGGCGACCCAGACGAGGGTGGACCGGGTCGTGGGGCCTCGGCGGGCAGACGCCGCCTCCCCCTCGACCCGTGGACGGGTACTGGTCACGACGGCTCCAGGTGTGCCGGGCGCCGCGCCGGCGGCGCCGGAGGGCGCTCTGGCCCGCTCACCCCGGTAGGGGCGACCGGCGGGCTGCGGGGATGCTACGCCCGGACGCCCGCCGTCAGGCACGCGACGCTCCCGCACGCCGTCGGCTGACGAGCCAGACGGCGGCGACCCCGAGCAGGTCGACGGCCGCGTCCCACGGGTCAGCCTGGCGCTGCGGCAGCACGAGCCCCTGCACGACCTCGCTCGCCGGTGCGTAGGCGGCGACCAGGGCGAGCACCGGCCGAACCCGCCCGAACCGCCAGACCGCCGCCGCCGTGACGGCGGCGAAGACGCCGAGGTGGACGACCTTGTCGGCGTACGGGAAGACCGGAGCGCCCGCCGGCGTGGGCGCGAACAGCACGACCGCGCTGACGGCCAGGACGGCGGCCAGGACCAGCGAGCGGAGCCCCGTCGGGACCCCGCCGGCCGCCCGGGGGCCGCTGCCCCCCGCGCCGGTCAGTCCCGGACCAGCTTGCGGTGGGTGACGCGGTGGGGCCGCGCCGCCTCGGAGCCGAGCCGCTCCACCTTGTTCTTCTCGTAGTCCGCGTAGTTGCCCTCGAACCAGAACCAGCGGGCGGGGTCGTCGTCCGTGCCCTCGTAGGCGAGCATGTGCGTGGCGGTCCGGTCGAGGAACCAGCGGTCGTGGCTGATGACCACCGCGCAGCCAGGGAACTCGAGCAGCGCGTCCTCGAGCGAGCGCAGCGTCTCGACGTCGAGGTCGTTGGTCGGCTCGTCCAGCAGCAGGACGTTCCCGCCCTGCTTGAGGGTGAGGGCTAGGTTGAGCCGGTTGCGCTCGCCGCCGGAGAGCACGCCCGTGGGCTTCTGCTGGTCCGGCCCCTTGAAGCCGAACGCGGCCACGTAGGCGCGGGAGGGCAGCTCCCGGTTGCCGACCTTGATGTGGTCGAGCCCGTCGGAGACGGTCTCCCAGACGTTCTTCTTCGGGTCGAGCCCGGCACGGCTCTGGTCGACGTAGGACAGCTGCACGGTCTCGCCGACCCGCAGGTCGCCGCCGTCGGGCTGCTCCAGACCGACGATGGTCTTGAACAGCGTCGTCTTGCCGACACCGTTCGGCCCGATGATCCCGACGATGCCGCCCGGGGGCATCCGGAACGACAGCCCGTCGATGAGCACCCGGTCGTCGAAGCCCTTGCGGAGGCCTGCCGCCTCGACGACCGTCGAACCGAGCCTCGAACCGGGCGGGATCTGGATGCCCTCCATCTCCGTGCCCCGGTCGCGCTCCGCTTGCGCGGCGAGCTCCTCGTAGCGCGAGAGACGCGCCTTGCTCTTCGCCTGCCGGGCCTTCGGGTTCGACCGCACCCACTCGAGCTCGCGCTCGAGCTCCTTCTTCCGCTTCACGTCCTTCTGGCCCTCGACCCGCATGCGCGTGGCCTTCGTGTCGAGGTAGGTCGTGTAGTTGCCCTCGTACGGGTAGGCGCGGCCCCGGTCAAGCTCGAGGATCCACTGGGCGACGTTGTCAAGGAAGTACCGGTCGTGGGTCACGGCCAGCACCGCACCCGGGTAAGACGCCAGGTGCTTCTCCAGCCACTCCACGCTCTCGGCGTCGAGGTGGTTGGTCGGCTCGTCCAGCAGCAGCAGGTCGGGCTGCTGGAGCAGGAGCTTGCAGAGGGCGACACGACGACGCTCACCGCCGGACAGTTGTGTGACGTCGGCGTCACCCGGGGGGAGCTGGAGCGCGTCCATCGCCATCTCGAGCTGGCTGTCGAGCTCCCACGCGTTGAGGTGGTCGATCTTATCGAGCAGGTCGCCCTGCTCGGTGAGCAGCGAGTCGAAGTCGGCGTCGGGCGCCCCCATCTTCTCGCTGACCTCCTCGTAGCGCGTGAGCAGGTCGCGGGTCACCGCGACCGCCTCCTCGACGTTGCCGCGCACGTCCTTGCTGTCGTTCAGCGGGGGCTCCTGAAGCAGGATCCCGACGGAGTGCCCGGGAGTGAGGAAGGCGTCGCCGTTGGACGGCTGGTCCAGCCCCGCCATGATCTTCAGCACGCTCGACTTCCCGGCGCCGTTCGGGCCCACGACCCCGATCTTCGCCCCGGGGTAGAACGACAGGCTCACGTCGTCGAGGATCACCTTCTCGCCGTGGGCCTTGCGAATCTTGATCATCTGGTAGATGAACTGCGCCATGCCGCCAGCCTACGGGCCGTCGGGGCGCCCACCGCTCCCCGCGGGGGCGGGGCCCTCGTCTCTGCCGACGAGGGGGACGGCGGCGGACGCCTGTGCCGCGGGCAGCGCGGCCGGCCGAGCGACCGGGCGTGCAGGCCCTGGC
>JALYNB010000054.1 GCA_030773395.1 Actinomycetota bacterium | reverse complement strand
CGTCCAGGGTGAGCCGGCGCGCGGCCGCCGCCACCACCGCCAGCGCGGCGGCGGTCGCCCACAGCACGCCCACGGCCCCGACTCCGGCCGCCACCGCGCCGACGGCCGTGGGGATGAGCACCTGGCCGAGGCGGTTGCCGGTGAGGCGCAGCGACACCGCGCGCCCGCGCAGGTCCGCCGAGTCAGCGCCCGGCGCTACCTGGACCACCTGGCCTCCACCGGTGAGGCCGAGGTGCGCGCGAAGTTGGCGGGCCGGGCCGGCCCGAACGGCGGTTCGGGTGGTCTGACGGGGGGCAGTCGGACCCGCCTGCCGTCGCCTTGACCACGACGGTCCGGATCGCCGCTGGCTTCGAGCGGAAGATGCCAGTGCGCATGGCTCGACACAGGCGATGGTGGTGGAGCGGGCGCGCCGACGGTCAGGAGAAGCATGACGAGCAGACGCGGGGTCGCGGTGGCCTCGCTCGTGGCGGCTACCGCGTTCTGGG
Source organism: Actinomycetota bacterium (assembly GCA_030773395.1). Taxonomy (GTDB): domain Bacteria; phylum Actinomycetota; class Actinomycetes; order JALYNB01; family JALYNB01; genus JALYNB01. The sequence goes on along the minus strand of JALYNB010000054.1, from coordinate 2,752 downwards.
CGGGCAACTACGTCGTCGGCAGGTCCGCTGTCGCGGAGCTCAGTCCGGTCAGCCTCGTCTGGTGGCGGTGGCTGCTCGCCGTGGGTCCCCTCCTCGCCATCGCCCACGTGCTCGAGCGCCCGCAGTGGCGCGAGGTGCTCCGGCACTGGCCCTGGCTGCTGGGGCTGAGCGCCTTCGGCCTCGCGGGCTACAACTTGCTGCTCTACTCCGCGCTGCAGTTCACGACCGCGTTCAAGGCCTCCCTCATCAACGCCTTCAACCCGGCGCTGATCCTGCTGGCCTCGGTCGTCGTCCTGCATGCGCGCCTGCGCGGGCGAGGCGTGGTGGGCCTGCTGCTCGCCCTGCTCGGGGTTCTGGTCGTGCTCACCGACGGGGCGCTGTTGTCCCTGGTGGACACCCGCTACAACGCGGGCGACCTTGTGATGCTGGCCGCCATCGCCAGCTGGACGGCATACACGGTCCTCGGCCGGCTGGCGCCGCGACTACCCCCGATCACGTCCACCGCGCTGCAGGCCGTCGTCGCGGTGCTCCTGCTGAGCCCGCTCGCGGCCCGAGGTCTGGACCTGCCCGGCACCGGCGGTGCCGTCTGGTCGCTGGCGTTCATCGCGGTGTTCCCATCGGTGCTGTCCTACCTGCTGTGGAACCGGGCGCTGCAGACCATCGAGCCCGCCCAGGCCGGCCCGTTCCTCAACCTCATCACGGTGTTCACCGCCGTGCTGGCCGTGACCGCGGGCGAGCCGCTCACCGCCGCGCAGGTCGTCGGTGGCGTCTTCGTGCTGCTCGGGGTCGTCCTCACAGGCGACGTCTCGCTGTCCCGGTCGCGCCGACTGCACAGCTGTGCGACAAGGGGCAGGGGCCGCGCTACCGGCTGACGGGGACTCCTCGACGAGCTCCTCGGGGCCGGTGGGCCGCCACAGCGTGACGGTCGGCTCGACGACGACGTCGACCGCACTCCGGTACTGCGCTTCCGTGACTACGTAGGGCCCGAGGCCGGAGTAATCCCGACCGGGCCGGTACGGCTGCTCGAAGTCGGACCAGTGCACCCGGCCGTCCTCCAGCGTCACGGTGGCCACGAGCGGTCAGCAGCCCACCTCGCCGCAGTCACAGCCGAGCAGGGGCACCCGGCGTCCGGGCCGCGGCTGCTGCTGACCCAGCAGGTACCGCCGCGGGTCGCCGACGTCGTGCCTGTCGAGGACCAGACCGGCGTAGCCGCCGACCACGTCGAAGCCCCGCTGCCGTTCGTACGCCGCGGCCAGCTCGACCAGCGATCCTCCGTCGACGAAGGGCACGAGCTGCCGGTCGGTCTCCTCGAACTCCACGAGCTCGAACTGGATCCGGGCGGTCACGAGTGCATCGTGCCTCCGGCGGGAGCGCTCGTTCTCCTTCCCTCTCCATCGAGGCGGGTCTCGACGCCCTCGAGACCCAGGAGGTCCGACGGACCTCGCGTGCCCGGCGGCTCGCGCCGCCACCTGGCCACCGCTCGTCACGGTCCTCGTGCTGCTGTTCGTCCGGGAGCTCGCCTACCGCCTCGGCCTGGAGCCGCCGTACGCCCTGCCCTCCGCTGATGGACATCGGCCTCGTCGTCCGCGACCAGCTCGCCGACGGGCGGCTCCTCGGGGCCATGGCCACGAGCCTGGAGCGCGGCGGGCTCGGCTTCCTCCTCGCCCTGGCGGTGGGGACGCCGCTGGGGCTGGCCGTGGCCCGCATCCGACCGCTGCGCCGGGCCAGCGGTCCACTCCTGTCCGGGCTGCAGGAGCCTCTCGTCAGTCGCCTGGGTGCCCGCCGCGATCATCTTCTTCGGGATCGGCGAGACGGCATCTACGCCGTCGTCCTGCTCGGCGCGGTGCCGTCGATCGCCAACGGCGATGGTTCCCGGCATCGACCAGATCCCGCCGCTGTTCACGCGCGTGGGGCGGGTGCTGGGCGCCCGGGGGCTCACCGCCGCGCTTCGTCCTGCTGCCCGCCGCGCTGCCCGGCTACCTGGGCGGGCTCCGCCAGGGCTGGGCCTTCTCGTGGCGCTCGCGGTTGGCGGCGGAGCTCATCGTCAACAGCCCGCAGCTCGACGAGGGACTGGGGCAGCTGCTCGACCAGGGGCGGCTGCTGTCGGACATGCGCCTCGTGCTCGCCGGGATCCTCGTCGTGGGCATCGCCGTCGAGCCTGCGTATTCGCGCCGCTCGAGCGCGGGGTGGGGCGGCGGCGGGGGCTGGTGCCCCAGCGGTGACCGCGACAGGTCGCGCGTGAGGACGGCTAGGGTCGGGACCGTAGGAGGGCTCGCCTAGTGGCCGATGGCGGCGGTCTTGAAACTCCCGCTGGTGGTATCCGCCGACGTCCGCCGAAGTGCGTAGTGCAGGTCAGCAGGGGTCTTGGCGACAGTGCGCACGCGTGCGGACAGGGGCGAACGCCGGTGCGTTGCTGGCGGCGTTGCTGGCGGGCCCGGCTTGCCGAACAGCAAGCTGGCGCGGTCAGCAGGTGCCCCGCTGGCCGTTGCGTAGCCGGGGATTCTGAGGAAGTGGCACGCCTGAAACACCGCCCCGACGTCCCGGTTGCCGGCCCCCCAGTGACACACCCGTAGGTCCCTTCCGGCGGGGGAGAAGCTGCAGGTCGCGGTGTCCCGTAGGACTGGTTCGGTGAATGCGTTCCGCTCACCCCTGTTGAGCGGGACGCTCGGGGGATGACGGGACTGCTGATCGGCTACGCGCGGGTGAGCACGGACGGGCAGGACCTCACGGCGCAGCGGCAGGCGCTCGCCGG
>JALYNB010000053.1 GCA_030773395.1 Actinomycetota bacterium | reverse complement strand
GGCCGGGGAGCTCCCCGGCCACCTCGCCACGCCCGTGACCCCCGGCCCCTGGCCCGGCGTCGTCGTCATCCACGAGGTCTTCGGGATGAACGACGACATCCGCCAGAGCGCCGACCGCCTCGCCGCCGCCGGCTACCTGACGCTGGCCCCTGACCTGTACGGCTGGGGCTCGACGCCCCGCTGCCTGCAGGCGACGTTCCGCTCCCTGCTGTCCGGCCACGGCCGGGCGTACGACGACATCGAGGGTGCGCGGCAGGCCCTCGCCAGGCGGGACGACTGCACGGGACGCGTCGGGGTGATCGGCTTCTGCATGGGCGGGGGGTTCGCGCTCCTGGCCGCGACCCGCGGCTTCGACGCCGCAGCCCCCTGCTACGGGCCGCTGCCGAAGGACCTGAAGGCGAGGCTCGCCGGCGCCTGCCCCGTCGTCGCCAGCTACGGGGGCCGCGACCGGGGCCTGCGGGGCGCGGCGGGCCGGCTCCAGCGCGGCCTCGAGGCCGCCGGTGTGGAGCACGACGTCCGCGAGTACCCCGACGCCGGGCACTCGTTCCTGAACCGGCACGACCTCGGCCCGTTCCGCGTGCTCGAGCGGGTCGCCGGGCTCGGCTACCACCACCCGTCGGCGGAGGACGCCTGGCGCAGGATCCTCACGTTCTTCGGGACGCATCTGGAGGAGTCCCGGGCAGGGGACCGGGCATGACCCGGCCACGGGTGTCCGGACCACGGCCGCCCGCCCCGGACGGAGGAGTGGCATGAGGGCACCGGACCTGCTGGGGCTGGCGACGGGCGTGGGTTCGCGGGTCGGCGACGTCGTGGGCCCGCAGCTCGAGGCGGTCGACGCGTCCGTCAACCTCCTGCGCGAGGGCTACCTGTTCGGGTCGCGGCGGTTCGCCCGCGCGGGCTCGGACCTGTTCGACACGCGCCTCATGCTGACCAGGGCCGTCTTCACGTACGGCGAGGAGGCGGCTCGGCACTTCTACGAGCCGGACCGGCTGACCCGGCGCGGAGCGCTGCCCCTCCCGACACTCACCCTGCTCCAGGACCTCGGCAGCGCGCAGGTGCTCGACGGCGAGGAGCACCGCGTCCGCAAGCAGATGTTCATGTCGATGATGACGCCGGCGGCCCTGGACGAGCTGACCGACCTGTTCGAGCGCCACTGGCGCGACCGGGCCGAGCAGTGGGCCGGGACGGAGCGGGTGGTCCTCCTCGACGCCGTGCAGGAGGTGCTGTTCCGGGCCGTGTGCGAGTGGAGCGGCGTGCCGCTGCCAGACGAGCCGGAGCAGGTGCAGGAGCGGACGCGCCAGTTCGTCGCGATGTTCGAGGGCGCGGGGGCCTTCGGGCCGCGCAACTGGCGCGGCCAGGTGCTGCGGCACCGGGCCGAGCAGTGGGTGCGCGACCTGGTGGCCCAGACCCGCGACGGCCGTCTACCCGTCGCCGAGGGCCGACCCCTGCAGGTCGTCGCCACCCACCGCGGGCCCGACGGGAAGCTCCTCGACGTCGGCGTCGCCGCCGTCGAGCTCGTCAACGTCCTGCGCCCGACGGTCGCCGTCGGGCGGTTCATCGTCTTCGCCGCACACGCGCTGCACGAGAACCCCGAGTCCCGGCCCGGCGTGGCCGAGGACGACGGGCATCTCCGGCGGTTCGTGCAGGAGGTGCGCCGCTACTACCCGTTCTTCCCCCTGGTGGGCGGCCGGGTGCGGGAGGAGTTCGACTGGCGCGGCCGGCGGTTCCAGCGCGGCGACTGGTTGCTGCTCGACCTCTACGCGACCAACCGGGACTCCCGCGTCTGGGGCGACCCGGAGGTGTTCCGCCCCGAGCGCTTCCGCGACTGGGACGGCAGCCCGTTCAGCTTCGTCCCGCAGGGCGGCGGCGACTTCTCCACCGCGCACCGCTGCGCGGGCGAGTGGGTGACCATCCGGCTCACCGAGCGCGCCGTCCGGCTGCTCACGACGGCGACCACGTACGACGTCCCGGCCCAGGACCTGCGCATCGACCTGGGCACGATGCCCACAGCGCCGACAAGCGGGCTCGTCCTGGAGCACATCCGGACGGTCTGACCCCGTCGCCGTCGCGCTCGCCGGGCCGGGTGCCTCAGCCCTCCCGCCAGGCGTCGCCCCGCAGGTGCGACCCGGCCATCGGACCCATCTGCGTCATCCCGCCGTCGACGACCCAGGACGCCCCGGTCACGTAGGAGGCGGACCGCGAGGCCAGGAACGCCACGACCGCGGCGACCTCGCGCGCGTCGCCGGGGCGGCCAAGCGGTACGCCCGGCCGCCGCTGCCCCGCCAGCACGTCGGCGTCCGTCTGGCCGGTCATCGGCGTGGCGATCTCTCCCGGGGCCACGGAGTTCACTGTGATCCCGTGCTGGGCGAGCTCGATTGCCGCCGTCCGGGTCAGCAGGCCCAGCCCGCCCTTGGCCGCGCAGTACGGCGCGGCCCCCACCCGCGGGTGGTGCTCGTGCACGCTGGTGATGTTGACGATCCGGCCGCCGCGGCGGGCCTCCACCATGAGCCGCGCGGCCGCCTGCAGGGCGACGAAGGCCCCGTCGAGGTCGACCGCGAGGGGGTGGCGCCACTCCTCGAAGGTCATCTCCAGGAGCGGGGTTGACGTGCCGGTGCCGGAGCAGTTGACGAGGACGTCGAGCCCGTCCAGCGCCGCGGCGAGCGTGGTCACGACGCGGGCGGCGTCCGTCGGATCGCCGAGGTCCAGCCGGCACACCTCGGCCCGCCGCCCCAGCGAGCGCACCTCGTCGGCCGTGGCGTGCGCGCCGACCTCGTCGGCGTGCCAGGTGATGCCGACGTCGCAGCCGTCGGCGGCCAGCGCCACGGCGACGGCACGGCCGATCCCGGAGTCGGAGCCCGTGACCACCGCGGTGCGCGGGAAGTCCTCCGGGGTCGTCGCCGGGAGGGACAGGGCTTCTGCCGTCATGAGGACTCCGCTCATGCTGGGGTGGACGGGCTCCGGGGCTGCGCCCTTCCCCCCGACCCGCTCCTGACTCCTGGCGCGCTCCTGACTGCTGGCCCGCTCCTGACTGCTGGGGCCGCTCCTGACTGCTGGGGCCGCTCCTGCCGAACTGGGCCAAGACGACACCCGGGACCCGTGCGCCTGCCACGCTGGTCGCGTGCCGAGCCTGCTCCCCACCGCACCCCCCGCCCCCGGGACGGAGGACGCCCGCCAGGTCCGGGCCTGGGTTCTCTACGACTGGGCGAACTCCGCCTTCACCACCGTGGTCGTCACGGCGCTGGCCGGGCCCTACATCACGGGCATCGCGCAGGACGCCGTCGGCGAGTCGGGGACGGCGCTGAGCCTCGGTCCGCTGGACGTGCCCGCCACCGCGTTCTTCGCCTACTGCACCGCACTGTCGGTGGTCCTGCAGGTGGTCACGCTGCCCCTCCTCGGGGCCCTGGCCGACCGGGCCGCGATCACCCGCCTGCTGCTGGGCGTCTGCACCGCGCTGGGCTCGGGGACGACGCTGCTCCTGCTCGCCGCGGGCACCGGCCGCCACCTGCTCGCCGGCGCGCTGTTCGTGCTGGCGAACGTCGCCTACGGAGCGGCGATCGTGCTCTACAACGCCTACCTCGGCGTGCTGGTGTCGCGCGAGCGCCGCGACCTGGTCTCCAGCCGCGGGTTCGCCTGGGGGTACGCCGGCGGCGGGCTGCTGCTCGCACTCGACCTCGCGCTGGTGACGTCCGCCGAGCGTGTTGGCCTCACCACGGGCGAGGCCGCCCGGCTGGCGCTCGCGTCAGCCGGGCTGTGGTGGGGCGGCTTCGGGCTGCTGGCCGTCGCGAGGCTGCGCCCCCGCGTCCCCGTCCAGCCGACGGGGCCCCTCGAGCCGGGAGGAGCGGTGGCGATCGCCGTCGGGGTCGGCGCCCTGCGCGGGGCGGTGCGCGACCTGCGCCGGCTCCCCGTCACGCTGCGCTTCCTGCTCGCCAGCCTCCTCTACAACGACGCGATCCAGGCCGTCATCGGGCTGTCGACGGTCTTCCTCACGCAGGAGCTGTACGTGCGCCAGGGGCGCCCCGCGAGCGAGGCCACGTCGTTCCTGCTCGCGCTCGTCCTGCTGATCCAGTTCGTCGCGGTCGGTGGCGCGGTGGTGTTCGAGCGGGTCGCGCGGGCCACCGGCACGAGGCGCGCCATCCTCGTCACGCTGGTGCTGTGGATCGGGGTCGTGGTCTACGCGTACGGCGCGCTGCGCACTCCCACGCAGGCGCTGTTCCTCGGCGTGGCGATCGCGCTCGTGCTCGGCGGCTCGCAGGCGCTGTCCCGGTCGCTGTTCAGCCGGCTCGTCCCGGCCGGGCGGGAGGCCTCGTTCTTCGGCCTGTACGAGGTGACGCAGCGCGGCACCTCGTGGATCGGCCCGGCGGTGTTCGGCACGGTGGTGGCGCTCACCGGCTCCTACCGGCAGGCCATCCTGTCGCTGGTCCTGCTGCTGGCCGCCGGCATCGTCGGGCTGCTCCTCACCGACACCGACCGCGGGGAGCGGGAGGCCGTGGCGTTCGACCTGGTGCCCGCGCGGTGACCGCCCGCCGCCCCTGCCGACCGCCGCCCTGCCGACAGCCGCCGGGGTCAGCGGGCCTGGATCGTCGTCCGGCCGGTGGCCCGCTCCCACACGATCCGCCCGCGCTCGAAGTCGGTGGCCCGGCCGCCCGCGACGTCGTACTCACCCCGCGTGGGGTAGCCGAGCCGCCCCGCCTCCCAGCGCTCCCCGGCCCAGCGGTTCCGGATGGCGCCGTACACCTCGTGCGCACCGGTGCGGGGCGTCCAGTAGATCGAGCCACCCTGGAAGACCGTGTAGCGGCCGACCCGGCCGGGGGTGGGAAGCTCCGCGGTGAGCGGGGCGCCGAGCACGGAGCGGGCACCGCCCATCGCCAGGTAGCGGTCGCGGATGGCGCCGATCGGCCCGACCGCGGGGGCCGTGGCGGGCGCGGTGGCGGCCCGAGCAGTGGGCCGCCGGAAGACCTGTGTGACCCAGATGCGGCCCTGCGCGTCCGTGGCCGTGCCGATCCCGACCTGGGTGGAGCCGGCGTTCAGCAGGTTGGCCCGGTGGCCGCTCGAGCCCAGAAAGAGGCGGTGGACGTCGGCGGCCCCGCGGTAGGAGTAGCCCACGTTCTCCGACAGCGACTGCCAGCAGCAGACCTGCGGCCCGACGGCCGGGTTGTGGTATAGGCGACCCTCACGCGCCATCCGCTCCGACCAGGCGCGCGCCACGACGGTGAGGTCCTCGCGGACCGCGAGCGGCGCGACACCGGCGGACGTCCGGGCCGAGTTCGCCAGGGTTACCAGCTCGGGCTCGGCGGGGCCGGCCGAGGCCGGGGCCGCCGCGGACAGCAGGCCGGCGACCGTCAGCACGAGCACGACGACGGTGGCGGCGAGCCGACGACTGCCGGCGAGAGCGGAGCTGGTCACGGGACCCCCCGGTCCGGTGGCGTCAGGGACTCCGCTGTTGTCGGCGCCGTCCGGGCGGCCCTGCAGCAGCTGTGACGCAGCTCACACCACGGGCCCTGGCCCCCGCCCCGGTCAGGCGGTGCCGGCCACCCGCCTGGCGCCCCCGGCCAGGACGCGGACCGCGACCCGGGGCCGCAGCAGCGCCGCGGGGCCGTCGAGGAGGTTCGTCGCGCGGTGGAAGGCG
>JALYNB010000052.1 GCA_030773395.1 Actinomycetota bacterium | reverse complement strand
GAGGGCGCCGAGGTGGTCGGCGCGATCGAGGAAGGTCCGCGTGGGCCTCGTGGTCGGGAGCCTGCGGCGCTTGCCCTTCGCGGGATTGCGGCTGAGGTGCTCGTACTCCACCGCCGCCTCGAGCACGCCGCTGAGGACGTCGAGCGTCTTGTTCACGCTCCCGTTGCTCAGGCGCCCCTCCGCCGCCTTGTGTCGCGCGTAGCGGTCCACGTCCTCGACGGTCACGCGGTCGACGCGGACGTCGGCGAAGTGCGGCAGCAGGTGGTCGGAAAGGGCCCACCGCAGGTACTCGAGCGTCCGCGGCCGAAGGCCCGCCGCCTCACGGCCTGCGACCCACTCGCTCGCGAAGGCGTGGAAGCTCGGGACCTCGGGCGGGGGTGTTGGCGGCGCCTGCTCGGGCGGGACCCACAGGCCCCGCCGCACGTCGGCGAGGACGTTCGCGAGCTCGTCCTCCGCGCGTTTGCGAGTCCACGTCGGCCCGTAGCCGAGGTGCAGAAACTCCCGCTTGCCGTAGGCGCGGAAGCGCAGCGCGTAGCTGGTGACGCCCGAGCGGGTCGCCCGTTCGATCACCTGCCCGGTCGCGGGGCGGGCCATCAGGTTGCCCACCTTGGGGTTGCCATGTCGAGACTCCTCTCGATCGTGGCGCCGGGGGGCTCGCAACGACGGGCGACGGGCGAGCACCGGCCGCTGGGCGACGGGTAGCGTCCCGGGCGCATCGGAGCATTCACCTCCGGTGCCGGGGGGCGGGCCGTTAGCGCGGCGCCGCCCCACTTTGCGTACGGGCCGACCCTACGCCTCACGGCCGCGAATGGGAAGCAGTTGGGCACCCGGAGGCCCGAGCCGACGTCGCCGGCGGGCAGTTCGGCCCGGTCTCGCCTTCGGGTCGGGGGGCGGCTGGCCCCCTGTGGGCGTCGCAGGGGGCGCGGTGCGCGAGGGCGTCGGCAACCCGTTGGGCGTCGAAGCGCAGGCGCGGCCGGGGACCGGTGCCGAGGGGGATCGCGCCAAGCTCCGCGGCGTGGTCGCGCACCCACTCCGCCTTGACGCCGAAGCGGGCGGCGACCTGCGCCGCGGTGAGCAGTGCTCCGGGCGTGTCCCGTGGCGCCTGCGGCGCTCCGAGTCCCGCACCGGGGTCCGGGCTCTCCTCTCGCCCTTCGGGGCCGGAGAGCGGCCGAGAGGCGAGCCGCTCGGCGATGAGGTCCGCGAGGGCCTCAAGGTCCGCGGGGTGCAGCCGGGCGGGCGGGATCATCGCCACGCCTCCGACCATGGCGCGAGGAGCCGGACGGCGCGGCGAGCCCGCGCGGCCTCCGGGTTCGTGGTGGCCTCGTCGAGGGCGGCGGCGAGCGCCCGGGCGTCCTCCGGCAATGGCAGCGCGACGGTGACCGCGTGCCCGCTCAGGTCAACCACGGCGATGAGGACGCAGTACGCGCCGGCCAGCCGGTCGACCCGGACGGCGCCGCCGGACCCGACGATGACGTGACCGTCGCCACGGTCGCCCGTCATGACCGTGCCCCCGCGTCGCGGGGGCGGTCTGGGAGCCGCTTGGCGTCGAGGTCCCCGTCGACAATGCTCCCCGCCGACGCAGTCCCCGTGTCCAGATCGGCGGCATAGTCCGCAGCTAGCCGCTCCGCCCGGTCAATGTCCGGGTCGGCCACTCCGCCGGCTTCGGTGGGATCCAGGGACTCGGTTGGCCCTTCCCTTCGACTGGGCCCCGGGTCCCGGGCCCCGTAGGGGGGGACCCGGGGACCCGGTGGCCAACAACCGCGCCGGGACCCGGTCGGGACCCCGTTGGGACCCAGGGACTCGGTTGGCCCTCATCGTTCGCCGCCCGGTACTCCCGCAGAGGGTGGTGACGGACCGCCTGGCCATCGCGCCGCTGCTCGATGTACCCCTCATCGACGAGTAGCCGGAGTGCCTCGCGCTTGGCGTCCTTCTTGCCCCCCACCGCCTCGATGACGCCGTTCGTCGTCAGGCCGGGCTCGGCCTCGACCGCCTTGGAGAGCTTCTCTATGAGGGTGGTCGGACGGAACGCGGGCGGGGCGGCCGCGTCGGGCGGCTCGACCACGACCCGGACGGCGCCGTCTTCGTCGGAGATGAGGCGGATGACCGCAGCGTCCTTGCGCTCCACGGCGAACCCCCGGACGTGCCCGGGACGGTCCTTCGCGACCGTGAGCTTGACCTTGCCTTCGCGGCCGCGCCCGAACGGCGTGATGACCTTCACCGTGTAGGCGGCGTCGATGCCGGCGAGCTTGTGCTGGGCGCCGATCGCGTAGCGGCCGCGCTGCTCGCGGTCCTTGACGACATGATCGAGGAGGACGACGGCGGCGCCGGCGCGGGCGAGCGGGCGGGGTAGGAGCTCGAGCCACGCCGCGATGTCGCTGTTGCTCTCGAGGTTGAGGCCCTGCTGAGCGAGCGACTCGGTGACGCCGTCGAGTACGACCAAGGTGACGTCGACTGCGGCCTCCTGGAGGTACCTGCGGGCTCGCTCGTCGAGGGGCTCATCCGGCCGCAGGTAGACGAACCGGTCGCGGATGGCTTCAGCACAGGCTCCGAGGGCGAGCAGCCGCGCGACGATGCTGGGCGCCGTGTCCTCGAAGTCGACGTAGAGGACGCGCTGGCCCGCAAGGAAACGCTCAGTGCACGCGGCGAGCGCGATCCAACCCTTGCAGCTCTCCGGCTCCCCAGAGACGGAGTGGATGCGCCCGCGGTACAAG
>JALYNB010000051.1 GCA_030773395.1 Actinomycetota bacterium | reverse complement strand
GGCCGCCCTTCCCCCGGCGAACGACGGCGGTACCGGCGCGCAGGTCGACGTCCGCGACGCCGAGCGCGACGACCTCCCCGGCCCGGGCGCCGGTCTCGACCATGAAGCGGACGAGAGCCTCGTCCCGCCGGTCCCGCAACTCTGAGCCGGCGCAGGCCGCGATTAGGGCGCGGACCTGCTCGTCCGACAGCGGGTCGACGACCTTGGTGTCGAGCTTCGGTGGCTTGGTCCCGACCAGATCGTCGGCGGGCGCCTCGCCCTCGTCGACCAGCCACGCGGAGAACCGCCGGAGCGCGAGGTGCCGCGCCCGGGCGGTCGCCGGCTCGGCACCGCCCTCAAGCAGGTCGGCCACGAATGCCGCCACGGTTGGTCGGTCGAGCAGCGCAGGACGCCCCTCAGCCTCACACCAGGCGAGGAAGCGGCGGACGCCGTCGCCGTAGCTCTTCACCGTCTGCGGGCTCTTGCGCTCGGCGCGCAGGGCCAGCTCCCAGGACTCGAGCAGCCCGGGGAGGTCGAGGACGGGGGCAGACCGGCGCGGCGGCACAGACGCAGCCTAGCCGATTATCTTGACTAGGAGCGCTGTGCCGCCCTACCGTGTCGCCCGTCGGGCCGCCGAAACGCTCCCCCACCTGCGGAAACGCTCGCCGGCACGGACGCCGCTCAGTCCAGGTAGTCGCGCAACACCTGAGAGCGCGACGGGTGGCGCAGCTTCGACATCGTCTTCGCCTCGATCTGGCGGATCCGCTCGCGGGTCACGCCGTAGACCTTGCCGATCTCGTCGAGCGTCTTGGGTGTGCCGTCGGTGAGCCCGAAGCGCAGGCTCACCACGCCCGCCTCGCGCTCGTTAAGCGTCTCGAGCACGGACGACAGCTGATCCTGCAGCAGCGAGAAGCTCACGGCCTCGACCGGCACGACGGCCTCGGAGTCCTCGATGAGGTCACCGAACTGGCTGTCGCCGTCGTCACCCAGGGGCGTGGAAAGGCTGATCGGCTCCCGGCCGTACTTCTGGACCTCGATGACCTTCTCGGGCGTGAGGTCGAGCTCCTTGCCGAGCTCCTCCGGCGTGGGCTCGCGGCCGAGGTCCTGCAGCATCTGGCGCTGCACCCGGGCCAGCTTGTTGATGACCTCGACCATGTGGACCGGGATGCGGATCGTCCGCGCCTGGTCGGCCATCGCGCGGGTGATGGCCTGACGGATCCACCACGTCGCGTACGTCGAGAACTTGTAGCCCTTGGTGTAGTCGAACTTCTCGACGGCGCGGATCAGGCCGAGGTTGCCCTCCTGGATCAGGTCCAGGAACAGCATGCCGCGACCGGTGTAGCGCTTCGCGAGGCTCACCACGAGGCGGAGGTTCGCCTCCAGCAGGTGGTTCTTCGCGCGCTGGCCGTCCTCGACGAGCCACTCGAGGTCGCGGCGCATCTCCGGCGACAGCGTGCCCGTCGCCTTCTTGCCCTTGGCGGAGGCGGCCTCGGCCTTCTCGTCGTCCTGGCGCAGCTTCTCCGCCGCGAACAGACCGGCCTCGATGCGCTTGGAGAGCTCGACCTCCTGCTCGGCGTTGAGCAGCGGGACCTTGCCGATCTGCTTGAGGTAGTCGCGGACCGGGTCGGCGGTGGCCCCCGTCTCCGCCACCCGGCGGCCGGACTCGACGATCGGGACCTCGTCCTCGTCGTCGTCCTCGGCCGCCACGGCGGGCGGCGCGCCCGCGGGAGCGGCCTCGGTGTCGCCCCCGGGCTCCGCATCCACCGCGTCCACCGCGACCGCCGGCTCGTCGACGAGGTCGGGCGCGTCGGCCTCGAGGTCACCCTCGACGTCCACCTCGAGGTCGTCGGCCTCCAGCGCCTCGCCCTCGGCAGCCACCGACCCGCTCGCGCCGTCCTTCGCCGGCTTGCCCTTCGCCTTCGACGCCGCCTTCGTCGGGGCCGCGGTCTTCGCCGGGGCCTTCCGGCTCGGGCGGGCGCGCTTGGCCGGCGCTGCCGGGGCAGCGTCGTCGGTCACCTGGTCGGGCGAGGTGGTGCTGCTGAGCGTCACAAAGGACCTTCCGAGCGTCTGCAGTGCGAACGGTGCGGCGGGGCGGTCGCCGGGGGCGGGGGCGTCCGCGGGGCCGGAGGCCATGCCTGAGGCTCAACGGTGCCACGCGGCCGGGGGATTCCCGGTGGGGTCGGGGACCATTCTAAGCGGCGTCCCCCGATCAGACCCGCACCTCCGGGCGAGGACCGCCCCTGGGTGGGCCCGGACCGGGCACCATGGGCGCGTGTCCGGGCGGGTGCTCGTGGTCGACGGGGCGAACGTCGTGGGGTCACGCCCCGACGGCTGGTGGCGAGACCGGGCGGGAGCCGCGCGCCGGCTGGCCGACGACCTGTCCGGCCTGGGGGCCTCTGCCGCTCCCCACGTCCGGGTCGTGCTGGTGCTGGAGGGGGCGGCGCGGCGCGGCGTGCCGGCGGGCCGGCACTCCGCCCTGGAGGCCGCCCTGGAGGTCGTCCACGCGCCCGGCTCGGGTGACGACGAGGTCGTGCGGCAGGTGGGCCTCGCCGCGGGCGGCTCGCCGGGCCGCGTGGAGGTCGTCACGG
>JALYNB010000050.1 GCA_030773395.1 Actinomycetota bacterium | reverse complement strand
CTCCGACCGACCCCGGAAGTCTGTGTGGCGCTCCGCTCGCGACCGGTCAGGACGCGGGGACGGAGCCGGCGACGGTGCCGTCCCGCTGCTCTCGGCCGGGGGCCCCGGGGGACGGGACCGCCTCGCGGTCGGGCGCGAGCGGGTCGGCGACCTGACCGTCGTCACCGAGCAGCCCCTGCTCGAGCCGGGTCGCCGCGGGCGGAACCGGCGGCTCGAGGTCGGCCGCTCGACGGAGTCCGGCCAGGACGTCGTCGGGTCGTACGGCAGGCGTCACGTGCCGGACGACCAGGTGCAGTATCGCACAGGCCGTGTCGCCGGCTCCGTCGCCGGTCCCGGGGGTGTCATCGTCAGGGGTGTCGGGGTCACCGGCGTCGGGGGCGTCGACCTCGAGCCTCACGACGGCGGCCCGGGCGTCGAGAGACCGCCGCCCGTCCTTCGTGCGCCGCTCCACCTCGACGCTGTCGAAGGCGAGGAACGCCCTGACCGCGGCCGCGGCCTCCTGCGGCGTCACGCCGGGCAGCCGCACCCGCCAGCGGCTCGCGTCGATGCGCTCCGGCAGGCTGCCGAGCCCGGCCCGGGCCTCGACGACCTCCAGCACGTCGAGCCCCGGCGGCAGCGAGTCGTCCAACGCCGCGTGCACCTGCCCGGTGTCGAGGCGGGCAGCCACGCCGATCTCCAGGTACTCCGCCTCGCTCGCGACCCCCGTCGGCGCCGCACCGACGTACGAGACCTTCGGGTGCGGGCTGAACCCCGCGCTGTAGGCCATCGGCACGCCGGCGCGCCGCAGCGCCCGCTCCAGCGACCGCGCGATGTCTCGGTGGGAGCTGAAGCGGAGGGGTCCGCGCTTGGCGTAGCGGACGCGGAGCCGCTGCACGGTGGGTGGCGGCGGCGGCCCGGTGGGCTGTCGCTTGGAGCCCGCCATCAGGGCGCCCACTCCTCCACGGCGCCCGAGTGCGACGACGCGCAAGCAGGCACGGGCAACGGCCCCCCACGTCCCGCCGGGACGGCCAGCTGCGACGGCACGACCGACAGCGGCAGCAGCGTGCGGCCTGTCGGTCCGACCTGGATGTCGGTGTCCATCGACGGGCAGACGCCGCAGTCGAAGCACGGCGTCCACCGGCAGTCGTCGACCTCCGCCTCGTCGAGCGCGTCCTGCCAGTCCTGCCAGAGCCAGTCCTTGTCGAGCCCGGAGTCGAGGTGGTCCCAGGGCAGGACCTCGATCTCACCGCGCTCACGCGTGGTGTACCAGTCGACGTCGACCCCGTACGCCGGGAGCACGGCCCCGCACGCCGCCATCCAGCGGTCGAACGAGAAGTGCTCGCTCCAGCCGTCGAAGCGCCCGCCGTCCTCCCAGACCCGCCGGATGACGCCGGCCACGCGACGGTCCCCGCGCGACAGCAGTCCCTCGACGATCCCCGGCTTGCCGTCGTGGTAGCGGACGCCGATGGACTTCGCGACCGAGCGGTCGCGGCGGATCTCGTCGCGGAGCAGCGCGAGGCGCCGGTCGGTGGTCTCGTGGTCGGCCTGGGCGGCCCACTGGAACGGCGTGTGCGGCTTGGGCACGAACCCGCCGATCGAGACCGTGCACCGGATGTCGCGGTGGCCGCTGGCCTCCCGCCCGGCGCGGATCACCTCGCGCGCGAGCTCGACTATCTCCAGGACGTCTGCGTCGGTCTCCGTCGGCAGGCCGCACATGAAGTAGAGCTTGACCTGCCGCCAGCCGCTCGCGTACGCCGCCGAGACGGTGCTGATCAGGTCGGCCTTCGACACGTTCTTGTTGATGACGCGGCGGAGCCGCTCCGAGCCGCCCTCGGGCGCGAACGTCAGCCCGCTGCGCCGACCGTTGCGGGAGAACTCGTTCGCCAGCGTGATGTTGAAGGCGTCCACGCGGGTGGACGGCAGCGACAGGGACGTGTTGGTGCCCTCGTACCGGTCGGCGAGGCCCTTGGCGATCTCCCCGATCTCGGAGTGGTCAGCGGAGGAGAGCGAGAGCAGGCCGACCTCGTTGAAGCCGGTCGCCTCGAGCCCGCGCTGGACCATCTCCCCGATGCCGGTGATCGAGCGCTCCCGCACCGGGCGCGTGATCATCCCCGCCTGGCAGAAGCGGCAGCCGCGCGTGCAGCCGCGGAAGATCTCGACGCTCATCCGCTCGTGGACGCTCTCCGCGACCGGCACGAGCGGCTGCTTCGGGTAGGGCCACTCGTCGAGGTCCATGACCGTCCGCTTGACCACGCGGAACGGCACGTCCGGGTGGTTCGGCACCACGCGCTGGATGCGCCCGTCGGGCAGGTAGTCGACGTCGTAGAACCGCGGCACGTAGACCCCGCCCGTCGCGGCGAGGCGCAGCAGCACCTCCTCGCGCCCGCCGGGCGAGCCCTCCTCCTTCCACTCCCGAATGACGTCGGTCATCTCGAGGACGGCCAGCTCCCCGTCGCCGAGCACCGCCGCGTCGAGGAAGTCGGCGACCGGCTCCGGGTTGAACGCGGCGTGGCCGCCGGCGAGCACGATCGGGTCGTCGTCGGTGCGGTCGGCGGCGAGCAGCGGGATGCCGGCCAGGTCGAGCGCGGTGAGCAGGTTCGTGTAACCGAGCTCGGTGGCGAAGGAGACGCCGAGCAGGTCGAAGGCGGCCACCGGCCGGTGCGCGTCGACGGTGAACTGCGGCACGCCGTGCTCGCGCATCAATGCCTCGAGGTCGGGCCACACGCTGTAGGTGCGCTCCGCGAGCGTCCTCGGCTGCTCGTTGAGCACCTCGTAGAGGATCTGCAGCCCCTGGTTGGGCAGCCCGACCTCGTAGGCGTCGGGATACATCAGCGCCCACCGGACGTCGCAGCCGTCCCAGTCCTTGACCTGCGCGTTGAGCTCGCCGCCGACGTACTGCACCGGCTTTTGCACCCGCGGCAGCAACCGCTCCAGGCGGGGGAAGATCGACTCGACCGGCACGGACCCCAGGGTACGTCGCACTGGCGCTCCGGTCGCTGGCGGAGCGCTCCGGTCGCTCCGGCCGCTCGCATCCCGGCGATCTTGAGGAAACGGTTGCTGTGGAACGACCGTTTCCTCTAGATCGCGCTGGAAAGAGCGGCGAGCCGCGACGTTTCCGCTGGACCGATGGGCGACGCGAGCCAGAACCCGAGTCAGGTGACGATGCCGTGCGCTGCGAGTCGCGCGCGCACCTTGGCCACCACGTATGCGGGGCGCTGCGTGACGTCGTGCCACGTGAAGCGCAGCACGTCCCAGTCGAGTTCGGCCAAGTCGTTCTGCCGGTGCCGATCGCGGTAAGCGCGGGTACGAGTCCGTGCGGCTCGGCGCCGTCGGCCTCGACCGCCAACCGGCAGGACGGCCAGGCGAGATCGACCCGGGCGATGAGAACACCGGCGCCGTCGTACACGGCGTACTGCAACTGCTCTGCGACGATCCCTGCGTCGAGCAGCACGAGCCGCAACCGTGTCTCGAGCGGCGACTCGGCGCGCGCGTCGGCGAGGTCCCACCAC
>JALYNB010000049.1 GCA_030773395.1 Actinomycetota bacterium | reverse complement strand
CGCGACCGTGCGCCTGGCCGTGCTGGCGAACGACCGCGACGCCGACCGCGACCGGCTCAGGGTCACCGCGGTGGGGGCGGCGCGGTCGGGCAGGACAGCACTGTCGTCGGGCATGGTGCTCTACAGGCCGAACGCGGGCTTCGCGGGTACCGACACGTTCACCTACACGGTCAGCGACGGTCGCGGGGGCACCGCCACGGGCACGGTCACGGCCCGCGCGGTCAACCGGGCGCCGCGCGCGGTGACCGACAAGGTGGCGACGACCCGCGGCGTGCCGCTCACCGTCGCCGTCCTGGGCAACGACACCGACGTCGACGGCGACGCCCTCACGATCACGTCCGTGGGCCGGGCGAAGCGCGGCACGGTCGCGGTCGTCGACGGCTCGGTCGTCTACACCCCCGTCGGCACGTTCACCGGGACGGACTCCTTCACCTACCGGGTGACCGACGGCCGGGGCGGCAACGCGACGGGCCTCGTCACGGTGCGGGTCTCGGCGCCCTCGACGACGCGCCGCTGAGGTCGGGCGCCAGGGGCAGGTCACCGCGTCGTGCCCTGCCCCTGGTCGTAGAGCGCCACCGTGCCGTGGTTGTTCGTCCAGACGAGCCGGGTCCCGGGGCGCTGCGCCCCGGGCCAGCTCGGGGGCGCGAGGACGTAGCGCCATGCGGGCTGCGGTTCGGTCGCCAGGTCCACCTGCCGCAGGCGCACCCCCGGCATCCAGAAGTGGTAGGCCCGCTGCTCGAACCAGAACCCCTCCTCCGCGCTGATCGCGACCTCCTCGACGCCGGGGGGCGTGGGGGGTGGCGTCCAGCCGGCGTAGCGGGACGCGTTGAGCGGCCAGTACACCTGGGTCGCCGTGTACGCGGTGCTGGCCAGCAGCAGGCCGGTGACGGCGACGACGCCGGCCCAGCGGCGGACCGCGGCCACAGCGAGGACGACGACGGTGGCGGCGACGCCCGTGACCGTCGCGGTCTCCAGCTGGACACGCGTCGGGTCCAGGCTGGGAAGCATCACGCCGTTCGTGCTGAACGGGAAGTGGACCGCGGTCTCGAGCAGGTCGCCGCGAACGCGCCGCGCCACGACCGCGCACGCGACGGTGAGGAGCACGGCGACTGCGCCCAGACGCAGGAGCTGCCGTTGGGTGCGCGCCGTCGCCAGGACGACCACCCCGGCGGCGAGCGGGAGCGCGAGCACCGTCTCGACGTACCGCCCGTGGAGGAACTGGTCGGCACGGCCGGCCTTCACGAAGAACAGCGCGGCGAGCGCCCACACCCCGAGCGCGCCGAGCAGGGCAGTGGCCGCAGTCGCTCGGGCAGCTGCGGGTCGGCCGGAGCGCAGCGCGACGGCGCCGAGGGCGGCGAGCCCCAGCACGGCGAGGCCTGCGGTGCTGACCAGGGCGTTCCAGAGCGTGCCGCCCAGCTGGGCCGCGAACGGCGCGGCCGCACTCGGCGTCAGCACCGCACGGATGGAGGCGTCCCCGACCCGCACCGGGGTGTCGTCCCACAGGGCGTCCAGGGCGGCGGCCTGGGCCCGCGCCACGAGGAGACCGGCCACGGCAGCCGACACCGCGACGCCGAGCGCAGCCCGCAGAGGCAGACGGCGCACGGCCAGGGCGGCGACGACCACCAGCGCCGTCGCCACGAGTACCGGCAGCCCGGCACGCGAGTGCACCGACCAGACGGCGACGGCGGCGAGGCCCACCAGAAATCCGGTCCGCCATCGAGGGCGCTGGAACACCCGGGACACGGCCAGCACCCAGAGCAGGACGGCGGGCGGGACCGCGATCTCACCCCAGCCCTGCCCGGCGGGGAGCACGAACCCCGGATGGCAGGAGGCGACAAAGGCCGCGACGGCGCACAGGCGCGGGCCGGTGGCGAGCGTGCGGCGCAGCAGCACCGTCAGGAGCGGGACGAGCGAGGCGCCGATCGCCGCGTTGGTGACGAGCAGCAGGCGCCAGAACCGCTCGGGGTCGTCCCCGCCCAGCAGCGCGGCGGGGAGCAGCAGCAGCGGGTAGCCCAGGTGGTAGTACGGGCTCTCGGTCAGCAGGGTCGAGTTGTCACCGGCCAGCCAGCGCGCCTGCGCGAGGTAGCCCATCTCGTCGGGAACCACGATCGGCCCGGTCATCGGCCAGGCGAGCGCCAGCCGGAGCGCGAAGGCGGCCAGGGTCGCGGCGACGAGCAGAGCCCGCCCGCTCACCCGCCGGCGCTGGCGGGTGTGGGTCTGCTGCCGAGGGACGTGGCGCTCGTCGGCCAGCACGCCGGTCGCCGTGTCGACCCCCACCCTGAGCACCCCCCGCCCCTCGCCGTACCGCCCCGGACCAGCCTCGCACAGGCCAGCGATCAAGGCCGGTCCGCGCCGGGCCGCTCAGTCGTCGCGGGATCTCACCACGAGGTCGGCGAGCAGCGCGAGCACCGCGATCTGGATTCCGCTGATGATGAGCAGCAGCGTCGAGCCCGGAATGCGGAACGGGTTCGTGACGAAGTCGTAGACGAGCTTGGCCGCACCGAGCCCGAGCAGCGTGAGCGCCATGGGCATGAGCACCTTGAGCGGGTTGAAGTAGACGACCATGCGCAGCACCTGCAGCAGGTACCGGTAGGCGTCCTTCGTGAAGTGGAACTTCGACCGGCCGGCCCGCTTGGCGTAGTCGATCGGCACGTACCGCACCTCGTGGCCGTTCGACAGGAACGCCAGCGTGATGGTCGTGACGCAGGAGAAGCCGGACGGCAGCAGGCGCAGGTACGGCAGCGCGATGCGGCGGCGGAACGCCCGCAGCCCGGAGTTCAGGTCGGGGATCCGCGTCTCGGTCAGGTACGACGCGAGGCGGCGGATGAACCACTTCGTCGGCACCCGCAGGAGCTTGTACGTGCCCTCCTCCGTGCGGCGCGCGCCTACCACCTGGTCGAACGTGGGGTCGTCCCGGAGCATCGCCACGAGCTGGGGGATGCGCTCGTTCGGGTAGGTCATGTCCGCGTCGGTCCAGACGACGATCTCGCCGCGGGCCTCGCGCGTGCCCACCCGCCGGGCCGTGCCGGAGCCCTGGTTGCGGTGGAACGGCAGATAGCGCAGGTGGGGGAAGTCCTTCGTCGCCGCGGCGAGGACGTC
>JALYNB010000048.1 GCA_030773395.1 Actinomycetota bacterium | reverse complement strand
GAGCACGAGGGCACCAGCAGCGAGGACGCGCGGCTGGCCTTCGCGGGCTGACCGCCCCCGTCGCCGGCGCGTCCCGCCCCGGCGACTGATCCACAGCACGCTGGCCGCGCAACGCCAGATCCACAGCGCGGTGCGGGCGAGCGGCGTGCTGTGGATCGACTGAGGCACCGTCCACGGAGTGCTGGCAGCCGCGCTCCGGCCGCCGCCGCACTGCTGTACGGCGGGCCACGGGCGCGGCTCGGAGCGGCCACCGCGTGCCGCTCTGCTGGGCGTCCGGGACGTGCCCGAGACGACGCGCGAGGTGGTCCACCTCGCGGGCTTGCCCGGTGGGCCCCCGCCCGGCCTCCGCCTGGCGCACTCATGACCCTCACGCGCCCCACGGACGGCTCTGACTCCAAGGGCCACAGATCCACAGCGTGCCGCCCGCACGCACCGTGCTGTCGATCCTGAGACCCATGTGGTCACGAGACTGAACAGCGTTGTCGAACGGGTGTTCGATCTCCTGGCACACTGGCGCCATGTCCGGGGGCATGGGTACGGGGAGAGGGCGCGGGCCGTCGCTGGCCGAGCGCGCGGCACTGAGTCGACCGGCCCCGGCGCCGACCGACACGGGCAGCGGCGCGTCGCGGGAGACCTCCGGCGCGCGGGAGACGTCCGTCGGCCGCGAGCCGTCCGGGAGGCACTGCTGGGTGCTCGACCCGCCGGAGGCCCCCGGCCGGTGGCCCGGGCTGCTCGCCGAGTGGCGCCGTGCCCCCGACGGGCTGTGGGAGGGGCGGGTGGTCTACGCCGTGTCCGTGGGCGACCGGTGCGTGCTCGTCGAGGCCTGGCTGGGCGTGCACCGCCTGGAGCAGGGCTAGTCGGCGACGCCGGCGTCCACGCCTCGGGCCGCCGCCGGCCCGTGGGACCGCCTCCGGCTCCAGTCGCGCGGCGGCGACACTAAGGCCGGTACGTCGGGGCGCGGCCCCCACCGGCTCGGCGTGCCAGGCCGCCCGGAACCGTGGGGACAGGATCAGCAGGGCGCCGACGAACAGCAGGACGTGGGTCGGGCTGAACAGCGCCTCGACGCCCTGCTCGATGCCGAAGGCCGTGTGCCAGGTCAGGTCGCCGAGGCCCGCGCCGAACACGGCCACGCGCCGCCGTACCCGAGCGGGAGAGCGCGCGGCCCGGCGACGTGCGCCCCGGTGCGCAGCGCCTGCCAGCCGACCCAGGCGGCCGTCCACATGAAGCCCGAGTAGAACAGCGCGTGCCATGGCGTGAAGAACGTCTCGAGCTCGGCGAGGTTGCTGTAGGACCAGCCGCCGACGAACAGCCCGACCATCAGCCAGGTGCCGAAGGCGACGGTGACGAGTTCCTGGCGCGCCGTCACGCGCTGGCACGGAGCCGGTCCGAGTCCCGCTCGGGGACGCTACCGGCGGGACCATACCGGGTCAGTCCGATTCCAGTACGCCGTCCCGCGCCATCCCCCGCTCCACGGCCTCCACCAGGTACGGGCGCAGTCGCGCAGCCGGGATGATCGTGTGCACCGACCCGACCCGCCGCGCCCGCTCGATGGAGTGGACCGCGTCGAACTCCGCCGCCACCTCGCCGAGCTTCTCCGACTGCACCCGCGCCCGCAGCCCCTCCAGCTCCACGCGCAGGTGCGGGGCGTCGGCGTCGCCCGCCCGGGACAGCCGCGCCTGCAGGGCCGCCACCTGGGGGTCGGCCTCGACGCGTCGGCGTACCTCCCCGGCGAACACGACCGCGGCGGCGGGCGCGCCGCCGATGACGGACGCGTACGAGCCTTCGACGGCGACGACCTCCATCCGGTCGTTGAGCGCCCCGGAGAACACGACGAACGCCCCGCCGTGGTACCGGGAGACCACGCAGAACACGATCGGACCGTCGAAGTTCGTGACGGCACGGCCGATCTCGGCCCCGTGCTCGAGCTGCAGGTTGCGCAGCGACTCCGGCGACCCGTCGAAGCCGGAGAGGTTGGCCAGCACGACGAGCGGGCGGTTCCCGCTGGCCGCGTTGATCGCCCGGGCTGTCTTCTTCGACGACCGGGGGAAGAGCGTGCCCGCGGTCTGCACGTCGGGGCCGTCCGCCGGGGGCCGGCCGAGCCGCGGGACCGTCCGCGACTCGAACCCCAGGAGCGCGACGGGGATCCCGCCGAGGTAGGCGTCGAACACCACCGCCGTGTCGGCCTCGGCCATGCCCGCCCACCGCTCCCGCGGCGGCCGGTCGGCGTCGGCCACCGCCCGCATCAGCGTGCGGATGTCGAAGGGCTTCTTGCGCTCGGGGTTGGTCGCCTCGCTGAAGATGTCGCCGACCGTGCGGAAGTCGCTCGCGGGGTGACGGTGGGGGGTGTCGCGGACGTCGCGGTCGACCGGGTCGGTCGTGACCGCCCGCCGCGGGTAGCGCTCGCCGGGCGCGACGTAGGTCGCCTCGTAGTGGGCGAACAGCACGTCGCAGGCGGCGGCGAGGTTCGGCGCCCAGTACTGCGCCTGCCCGTTCGGGCCCATCACCCGGTCGTAGCCGCCGATGCCGAAGTTGTCCTCGGCGGAGACGCCGCCGGAGTAGTCGAGCGACTGCTTGCCCGTCAGCACCATCGCGCTGTCGGGGGTCATGACGAGGATGCCGCGCGTGTGCAGGAGCATCGTCGCCTCGGCGTTCCAGTAGGGCTGGGCGCCGACGTTGATCCCCGCGACGACGACGTTGACCTCACCCCCGGCCTGGGTGAACTCGATGATGCGGCGCAGCGCCCGGGCGACCCAGTCCATGTTCTCGGTGCCCGAGTCCATGGAGATCCGGGCACCCGACGACAGGGCGAACCACTCCAGGGGCGCGCCCAGCGAGGCGGCGAGGTCCAGTGCGGCGACGACGCGCGCGCACTCCGGCTCCGCCACGGAGCCCAGCGACTTCGTCGCGTCACCGAGCAGCACGACCCGGGTCATGCCCTCCGGGTACCGGTCCGTGGGGGTGCGCACGATCCCGACGACGATCCCCGCCGTGTTCTCCCCGCGCGGCCGGTCGACGGGCACGAGCCGCCCGGAGTCGTCGAGGTCGTGCTCCTCGAAGTAGCCCGCCGGCCCGATGATCATCGGGACCAGCTCGTACGGGTGGACGGCCCCCCGGGCCGCAGCCCGCCGTACCTTCTGCTGGTAGGCGTCGAGCGGGGCGAGCGGCTCGACCGGCGGCTCGGTCACCTCGAGGCGCAGCCCGGCGCCCGGGGCGTAGCCAGCCCGCAGCGCGACCTCGCGCGGTGCCTCCTCCCCGGGCTCGAGCACCCGGCCCAGCACCATGATCTCCTCGAGCCCCGCGCCGGCCGTCAGCGGCGCGAGCACGCGGGCGGCCTGAGCGAGCTCCGCCGCCGAGGCGTCCGTCGGCGGCCAGGCGTAGAGGAAGACCCGGTTGGCGTCGAGCTGCTGCCCCCTGGGGGAGGCGGCTCGGGAGCGGCGGATCGCGTCGACGCAGCTCGCGAGCAGGCGCTCCACGGCGGGCAGCGCGGTGACCCGGCCCCGGGCGTCGCGCAGCACGGCGACATCGCGGATCTCCGCCAGCGCGACGAGCCGCTCGTCGTCGGGGTTGCCGGGGGCGACGCACCGGAACAGGTACACGTCCTCCGGCGCAGGGAGCCGCGTCACGTCGAAGTTGCGCAGGCGCCAGAAGTCGAGCCGGTGGGCGATGAGCGGGTGCAGGTCGCGGATGACCCGCGCCTCGGCCAGCTCGCCCGACTCGTCCGGCCGGAACGTGAACGTGCGCCGCGCCGCGCCCCCGCGGCTGCTGACGACCACCGTCACCCGGCGTACGCCGACCGGGAACGCCACGGCGGCGAGCGTGTCCCGCAGCGCCGCGGCCATCGCGTCCGCGTCGCCGGGCGGCTCCTCCCAGGCCAGGTAGAAGTCGGCCACGAGGCCCGCACCACCACCGCCGCCCCCGCCCCCGTCTCCGGCGCTGTCGCGCGCCTCCCCCGCGACCGCCGCGACCGCCCGCGCCGCCTCCGCCAGCTCCGAGCGGTCCGCGAGCGTGCTGACGAGCTGCAGGCGCTCGCCGTCGAGCTCGTACTCGGCCCGCACGACGGGCCGCCCGTCGCGGTGCGTGGAGCGGATGTCCTCCAGGCCGCGGAGCTTGTAGTAGCGCCGGGCGACGACCTCGAGCATGGGCTCGCGCTCGGCCCCGCCCCGGCCGATCCGCTCGGTGAGGAACCGCATCAGCGGCTCGGGGCTGGCGACCAGCGCCGCGATGTGCTCGGCGTAGTCGGGCGCGTCGAGGTGGCGGGCCAGGTGGTCGAGGTGCTCCCGCACCCCGGCGTAGACCGCCTCCCGCGCGGCGGTGGTGGCGGGCAGGTCGAACAGCTGGAACCGCAGGCTCCGCGCGAGGTCGCCGAGGACGGGGAAGCGCAGCTGGGTCGCGGCGATCAGCCGGTCGAGCACGTCACGCAGCGCCTCGTCGCTCTCGCCGCCGCCGGCGACGAGCCGCTCCGACAGCCACCGCTCCAGCAGCACCGCGACGAGCGGCACCAGCGAGGGCATCCGCTCCAGCGCCAGGAAGACGCGGTAGACCGCCTCCTCGAGCTCCGGGCCGGGCTCGAGGTCGTGCAGGCCGTACGACGCCAGCGCGCGCGCCAGCCGCACCCGGAACGCCTCGGGCAGGCCCGCCCGCTCGGCGTCGAGCGTGCGCAGGTAGGCGTGGAAGTACTCCCGCGGGCTGTGCACCCGCTCGGCCGCCTCCTCCTCGCGGGCCGGCCGGTTGCGGGACAGCTCGCAGAGGTCGGCGAACACGCGCAGGACGTCGAGGCCCTCCGCGGTCAGCCCGGGGTCGTCGGCCCGCACCAGCTTGCGCACCCGGCCGAGCTCGCGGGCCAGCTCCCGGCCCCGCTCGACCGAGACGTCGTAGCCGGTGACGAGCGCGCGGAGCCCGGCGAGGGCGGCGAGCGCCCGGGCGCGCGGGTCGGGCGAGACCTGCGAGCGCACGGGGAACTCGACCGCGTGGCCGCTCGCCACAGCCGCCTCGCCGCCGGCCTCGGCCTCGAGGCGGAGCAGGGGCGCCCCTCCGTCGACCTGCGCGTTCGCGGCGACGAGCACCTCGCGGACCCGCCCCGCGGTCGGGGCGGTCACGACGGTCTCCATCTTCATGCTCTCGAGCACGACGAGCGGTTCGCCCACTTCGACCTCGTCGCCGGGAGCGACGCGCAGCGCGACGACGACCGCCGGCGACGAGGCCCGCACGACGCCGCCCTCGTCGCGGGCGACCCGGTGGGCGAACCCGTCGACCTCGACCACGACGTCGGCGAGGCCGCGGACGGAGACGACGCGGTGGCGCCGCCCGCCGACCGCGACCCGCCGCTCGAACGGCCCGAGCTGCTCGACCTCCACGTGGACGGTGCCGCCGACCGCGGTGACCCGGTAGGTGGCCGGACCGACCTGCGCCACCTCCAGCCGGTACGGCGCCCCCCGGTAGCGCAGCTCGACCTCGCGGCCGGCCGCGTGCCGGGCCCGCGGCCGCCCGCCCCGGGCGGAAGCCAGGAACTGCGCGCGCTCCGCGGCCTCCGCATCGTCGTACACGTCCACGGCGACCGTGATCATCGCGACGTCCGCGAGCGGCGGGGCCTGCAGCACCGACGCCCCGGAGCGATCCAGCCAGCCCGTGTCGGCCGTCCCCTCCAGGACCTCGGGGCGGCCGAGGAGGTCGAGCAGGAAGGACTTGTTCGTCGTGCCGCCGCGGACCGCGACCGTGGTCTCGCGCAGCGCACGCCTCAGCCGGGCCAGCGCCTCCACGCGGTCGCGGCCGAAGCCGATGACCTTGGCAACCATCGAGTCGTACTCCGGCGGGATCACGTCGCCGGCGGACAGCCCGGTGTCGACGCGGACCCCCGGCCCGCCCGGGAGCCGGAGCAGCTCCACCCGGCCCGGCGCGGGCGCGAAGTCGCGGTCGGGGTCCTCGGCGTTGAGCCGGGCCTCGACGGCGTACCCCAGCTCCGGCGGCGGCTCGCCGACGAGCGGCTCCCCCTCCGCGACGAGGATCTGCAGCTTGACGAGGTCGAGGCCCGTGGTGAGCTCGGTGACCGGGTGCTCGACCTGCAGCCGCGTGTTGACCTCGAGGAACGCGAAGCCCTCGGTGGCGGTCTCGTAGAGAAACTCCACGGTGCCGGCGCCGCAGTACGCCGACGCGCGGACGAGGTCGGCACTCACCGCCTTCAGGTGGGCCTTCTGCGCCTCCGACAGCGCGGGTGAGCTGGACTCCTCGATGAGCTTCTGGTTGCGCCGCTGCACGGAGCAGTCGCGGACCCCGACCGGCCAGACCGTGCCGTGCGCGTCGGCGATGACCTGCACCTCGACGTGCCGTCCGCCGCCGACGAGCCGCTCGAGGAACACCACCGGGTCGCCGAAGGAGCGCAGCGCCTCCTCCTGGCACCGCTCGACCGCCTCGTCCAGCCCCTCGGGTGCCAGAACCCGCCGGATGCCCCGGCCGCCGCCGCCGCTGCGTGCCTTGACGATGAGCGGGAAGCCGATCGCGGCCGCCGACTCCCGCGCGTGCTCCAGCGACGTGACCGGGCCGCCGCTCCACGCGGCGACGGGGACGGCGACCCGCTCGGCGAGCAGCTTGGCCTCCACCTTGTCGCCGAGGCGGCGCATCGCCTCCGGCGACGGCCCGATGAACACGACCCCGAGGCTCGCGCAGAGCTCGGCGAAGGCCGCGTCCTCGGCGACGAAGCCCCAGCCCACCCAGGCGGCGTCGGCCCGGCTGCGCCGGAGCGCGGCGGCGAGGGCGGCGTGGTCGAGGTACGGCGTGACGGCGGCACCGGTGGGCTCCAGCAGCACGGCCTCGTCGGCGAGCCGGACGAACGTCGCCCCCCGCTCGGCCTCGGTGTGCAGCGCGATGACCTGCGTGCGACTGCCGCGCTCCTCGTCGAGCTCGCGCACGGCCCTGACCAGTCGCACGGCCGGCTCGCCCCGGTTGACGATGGCGATGCGGCGGAACACCCGGGCCTCCGAGGTCGAGGGGCGTCCGTGGTCGACAGGCGCCGCTCCCCGGACGCGTCGAGCGGCGGCGGCGACGGTACTCGCCGGAGGGGCCCCGTCGGACGGGTCAGGGCTGGGCAACCGGGTGAGTCGCGGCCACGTCCCTTGTCCCCGGGCGGGTCAGCGGACATGCTCTGGGGGTGCGCGTACTCATGATCGCCCCTCCAGGGGCCGGCAAGGGCACTCAGGGCGAGCGGATCGCAGACCACTACGGGGCCCGCCACATCTCGACCGGCGACCTCCTGCGCGAGCAGGTCTCGCGGGACTCGGAGCTCGGCAAGAAGGTCAAGAGCTTCGTCTCGTCCGGGGAGCTCGTGCCCGACGAGGTGGTCCTCGAGATCGTGCGCGAGGCGATCGAGGAGGCGTCCCGGACCGAGAAGCGCGGCTACGTGCTCGACGGCATCCCCCGGACGATCCAGCAGGCCCGCGACCTCTACGTCCTGGCGCGCGACCTCGACATGACGGCCAACGCCGCCCTGCACCTGCGCGTCAGCGACGGCGAGATCATCCGGCGGCTGCTCTCGCGTGCCGCCGCCCAGGGCCGGGCGGACGACACGGAGGAGGTCATCCGCCGTCGCCTCGAGATCTACCGCGAGGTCACCGAGCCGATCCTGGCGTGGTACGCCGAGCGGCAGATCCTCGTGACGGTCGACGGCGAGGGCCCGACGCAGCACATCACCCGCAAGATCTTCGCGGCCTTCGACGCCATGCACCTCGAGAAGCGCACGCACATCTCCCTGCAGGACCCGCTGGAGATGTCGAGCCTCGAGACGGCCTTCGGGGCCAAGGCCGGCGCCCGGTAGGACCGCCGGACGGGGCGGGTGTGCACTGGCAGACTCGCCCCGTGACCCGACACGAGTTCCCCCCCGGCCTGCTCGGCTCGACGAGCGAGCAGCTGGTGCGCCACGGGGAGTGCCCGGTGACCGTCGGGCACGGCTCTCGACCGTGGGACGAGCGACGCTAGGCGGCCAGCCCCCGGCCCGGTCGTACGCCTACCTGGACCACCCGGGGCCGATCCCCCTCGTGCACCGGGCGGCCGGCGGGGAGCACCCCGAGAACACCCTGCCCGCGATCCTCGCGGTGGTGGCGCTCGGGTTCCGCTACGTCGAGACCGACGCCCGCACGACCGCGGACGGGGTCGCGGTGCTGGCCCACGACGCGGACCTGCGCCGGGTCGCCGGCCACCGCGTGCGGGTGGCCGACCTGACCTCCCGCAGCCTCGCCGGCCTGCCGCTCGGCCCAGCCGCTCCGGGGGGGCCGAGCGTGGTCCCCCGGCTCGACGAGGTGCTCGACGCCTGCCCTGACCTCCGGCTCAACATCGACCTCAAGGACGACGCGGCGGCGGTCGCCGTGGCCGACGCACTCGCGCGGGCCGGGGGCGCCGACCGGGTCTGCGTGACCTCGTTCGCGGACCGGCGCATCGACGCGTTCCGCCGCCTGGCAGGGCCGGAGGTCTGCACGGGCATGGGCGTGCGCCGCTCCGCCGCGCTCTGGTCCTCGGCGCGCCTCTCCTCCGCGCGCCTGTTGCCGGCACGCCTGTCGCCGGAGCGCCTGCCGTTCCGCCC
>JALYNB010000047.1 GCA_030773395.1 Actinomycetota bacterium | reverse complement strand
GGCGCCGCCCGCGCCGTCTGTCGCCTGCTCGCCGACGTCCTGGCGGCGCGGGCGCCGGGCCGGTCCGTGGAGGTGCGCGTGACGGACGCGCCGCTCCGCGTGGGCGTCGCCGTGCAGTGCGTGGCTGGACCGCGGCACACGCGAGGCACCCCGCCGAACGTCGTGGAGGTCCCGTCCGCGGCGACCTGGGTGCTGCTGGCGAGCGGCCAGACGTCCTGGCCGGAGGCCGTCGCGGCGGGGCTGGTGTCGGCCAGCGGCGAGCGTGCGGATCTCGGCGGCCTCCTGCCCCTGGTGCGGCCGGTTGCACTCGGCAGGCCGGAGGCGCGGACGCCCGACGGTCAGGGCTGAGCCCCACAAGGGGACCGTGGAGCACCGGCTCGACGGGCTGGGTCGTCCGCTGAGCCGGTACTGCGCTTCTCGACTGCCGCTGGTGATGGTGAGCGTGAGCCGGGACTTGGCGCTGCCCTCGCTGGAGGTGAATCGAGGCCGTCGCTGGCGTCGGCGAACAACTCGAAGGACGTCCTGGCCGCCGGGCAGGGGGCCGACGCCGACGGACCTGCGACCGGTGCTGAGGCTGCCGAGATCGCCGACGCGCCTCCGATGCGGGTGGGGTCGGTGCTGTTCCAGGTGAGGGTGCCCCCGCCCAGGTGTCGGCCTCGAGGGCGCTGAGCGTGAAGTAGCCGACCTTCTGGTCCGGCGGGAGGTCCCCCACGGTCGGGTACGCGCTGCCGTAGGTCATGCTGGCCGGGGTCGCCGGGAGGCCGGCCAGGGGGACCTGCATATGCCAGTGCTGCATGCGCCTCAACGGTTCTCGTGAGAGCCGGGCGGGTTGCCCCCGAACACCAGGGACGTCCCGCGGTGTCCGTCACCATGATCAAGTGGTAGTTGCGCGGGACCGCGGGCGTGGCCGCAGGTGTCCACGTGTCGTGCTCCGGGTCGTAGTAGTCGGCCCAGAGGCGTGAACCGGAGCGCACTCGACCACGCCGCTCGTGACGAAGATCTGCCCGTTGGGCAGGACGTCGCGAGGACGTTCATGGCCGCTACGGGCATGTCGCGCCGCGAGGTGAACGACGGCGAGGCCGCCGCGTAGGGAATGCGATCGACGAGGGCGATCGCGGGGTCGCCTCCTTGTTGCCGCCGCCGGAGACGACGACCTCCTTGTCCGGCGCCGGGAAGGCGGATCCCCGCGCGCTGTTGCGCATGTCCGTCGACCGCAGACCCAGGATGGCTCTGGAGGTGCCGTCCGACAGGTTGTTCGACCCCGGGACCGGCCGGGGCCCGATCGCCTCCGGTCGCGCCGCTGTACCCGCCGAGATCGGCACCGGCGACTGCCTCGGGGGTGGTCATAGGGCACTCCTCGTCGCAGCAGCCGAACAGTCCGGATTAGGAAGCGGACGTTACGCCTGTCGCACGTGGCTCTTGTCCTCGGTACTCCACCGGACGACAGGTCCCGCAAGGCCCCAATCGTATGCTCGGATAACCGCCTGAGGGTCTTTGCGGTGAGTACGCGAAAGGCGCCGCGCTGTGACGCGAGCGGAACGCGACGAGGCGCTCACTATTGGACGGATACGTCCCGGCACATCTGATGGAGCAGCGTCACCCGGTCGAGCGCTCCCGGGGCCTCGGTCGTCTGACGATGTCCGGGCATGCCCAGCTCGCGAGCCCGCCTCGTCCTCCGGCGGGCGTCTGCCTGGTTTCTGGTCCTGGCCGTGGCGCTCGTCGTACCGCCGGCGACCACGTCGGCCGCCACGTCCGCCTCGGCGTCGACCTCGGCGGTGCTGTCCGAGGTGACGGCGCCGACCCCTGCCGACGTCCCGGCGGGGCCGCCGTACCGCCTCTACCGCAACCCCGACGGCAGCCCCGTCCGGTTCGACCCCTGCCGACCCCTCCGCGTGCGCCTCAACGCCCCCTCGTCCGCGGCGGAGGCCGACGCGCGGGAAGCACTCGACCGGCTGGCGGCCGTCTCCGGGCTCGCGTTCTCGCTCGAGGGCCGCACGGAGTTCGTCCCGAGCCGCGCGGAGCGCACGCTCGCCGGCACGGAGCTCGTCATCGCCTGGGCGCCACCGGCCGGTGCGCCGGGCGGCAGCGACCTCCTCGGTGCCGACCAGCTCGGCACCGGGGGCTGGACCAGCCAGGGGCAGCGGTCCGACGGGGGAGTCGTGTGGCGGGCGACGGGTGGCTTTGCGGTGCTCGACGTGACCCGCGACGCACAGCTCGATCCAGGCTTCGGCCCGGGGCTGACGCGGGGCGCGTTGCTCCTGCACGAGATCGCCCACGCCCTCGGGGTCGACCACGTGGACGACCCCAGCCAGCTCATGTCACCGAGGCTGCAGCGCCGGGAGACCCCGGTGGCCCTCGGTGCCGGGGACCTCGCGGCACTGCGCGCGGTGGGGGCAACGGCGGGCTGCCTACCGGGTTGAGGCGGGCCGTCGTCTACCATCGGTACGACCGGTCCGCCGGCCCTCGCGTGCTGGCCCGGCCCCGCCCGCCGGGCCGAACACCGCCCCGAGGAGCCACTGCGTGTCGCCGAGCGAGACCCGGCCCGGCCTGTCGGTCCCCACGGCGACGACTCCCGCGGTGGACGCGTCGGCACATTCCAGCGCAGACCTCGAGGGGCCGAAGGAGGAGTGCGGCGTCTTCGGCGTCTGGGCACCGGGTGAGGACGTGGCGAAGCTCGTCTACTACGGCCTCTACGCCCTCCAGCACCGCGGCCAGGAAGCCGCGGGCATGGCGGTCTCCGACGGCAGCACCGTGCTGGTCTACAAGGAGCTCGGGCTCGTCTCGCAGGTGTTCGACGAGGCGACGCTCGCGTCGCTGCGCGGCGACATCGCCGTCGGCCACACCCGCTACTCCACCACGGGGGCGGGCTCGTGGGAGAACGCGCAGCCGACGTTCCGCGCGGGCCGCGCCGGCGGCGGCATCGCCCTCGGCCACAACGGCAACCTGACGAACACCGCGGAGCTCTCGCGCCGCGTCGCCCGGGTCGAGCCCGCAGCCGGCGGCTCCATGGGTGCGACCAGCGACTCCGACCTCATCGTCGCGCTGCTGGCCGCCCGGCCCGACGTGAGCCTCGAGCAGGCTGCCCTCGACCTGCTGCCCGGACTGCAGGGCGCGTTCTGCCTGGTCTTCATGGACGAGCACACGCTGTACGCCGCCCGCGACACCCACGGTGTCCGCCCGCTCGTGCTCGGGCGGCTGGAGCGGGGCTGGGTCGTGGCCAGCGAGACGGCGGCGCTCGACATCATCGGCGCCTCGTTCGTGCGTGAGGTCGAGCCCGGCGAGCTGATCGTGATCGACGAGCACGGGCTGCGCTCCTCGCGCTTCGGCAGCGCGACGCCGCACGGCTGCCTGTTCGAGTACGTCTACGTCGCGCGCCCCGACACCACGATCTCCGGCCGGTCCGTGCACGCGAGCCGGGTCGAGGTCGGGCGGCGGCTGGCCCGCGAGGCCCCCGCGGAGGCCGACCTCGTGATCCCCGTGCCGTCGTCCGGGGGGCCTGCAGCCATCGGCTACGCCGAGGCGAGCGGCATCCCCTACGGGGAGGGGCTCGTCAAGAACGCTTACGTCGGGCGCACCTTCATCCAGCCGAGCCAGACGATCCGCCAGCTGGGGATCCGGCTCAAGCTGAACCCGCTGCGCGAGGTCATCCGCGGCAAGCGGCTGGTCGTCGTCGACGACAGCATCGTCCGCGGCAACACGCAGCGCGCGCTGGTCCGCATGCTTCGCGAGGCCGGGGCGACGGAGGTGCACGTGCGCATCTCGAGTCCCCCGGTGACGTGGCCGTGCTTCTACGGGATCGACTTCGCGAGCCGGGCGGAGCTCATCGCCACCGGCCTGAAGGTCGACGAGGTGCGCCAGTCGATCGGCGCGGACAGCCTCGCCTACGTGAGTCTCGACGAGCTCGTGGAGGCGACCGGGCAGCCCGAGGAGCGGCTGTGCACGGCGTGCTTCACCGGCAGCTACCCCATCGCCCTGCCCGAGGCCGACCCCATCGGCAAGCACGTCCTGGAGGGCATCACGCGGGTCGCCGTCGTCGCCGAGGGCGTCGGATGCGACCCCTCGCCGGACAGCGAGCTGCAACGGCTGCTGCCCGGTGGTGGCGCCGAGTCCGCCCTGGGCCGCCCGTGAACGGCGGCCACCTCAACGGGGGCCAGCCCAACGGCGGTGACGCACCCAGTTACCGCAGCGCCGGTGTCGACATCGACGCCGGGGACCGCGCGGTCGAGCTCATGCGCGAGCGCGTCGCCGGTGCGACGCGGCCTGAGGTGGTCGGCGACCTCGGCGGCTTCGCCGGGCTGTTCGCGCTCGACCTCGTGAAGTACCGCCGACCGCTGCTGGCCTCGTCCACCGACGGCGTGGGCACCAAGCTCGCGATCGCGCAGGCGATGGGCGTGCACGGCACAGTGGGGATCGACCTCGTCGCGATGGTGGCGGACGACCTCGTCGTCTGCGGCGCCGAGCCGCTGTTCCTCCTCGACTACGTCGCCGTCGGCCGCGTCGTCCCCGAGCGGATGGCCGAGATCGTGGGTGGTATCGCCGAGGGCTGCCGTACGGCGGGCTGCGCGCTCATCGGCGGCGAGACCGCCGAGCACCCGGGCCTGATGGAGCCCGACGCCTACGATCTGGCGGCCACGGGGGTGGGCATCGTCGAGGCCGACGCGGTGCTCGGGCCCGAGCGGGTGCGCGAGGGTGACGTCGTCATCGCGATGGCGTCGTCGGGCCTGCACTCCAACGGCTACTCCCTCGTGCGCCACGCCCTGCTCTCCGGTCCCGGGCGGATGCCGCTCGAGGCGCACATCGACGAGTTCGGCGACCGCACGCTCGGCGAGGTGCTCCTCACGCCCACCCGGATCTACGCCCGCGACTGCCTGGCGCTCGCCGCGGAGGTCGACCTGCACGCACTCGCCCACGTCACCGGCGGCGGGGTCGCCGCGAACCTCGCCCGGGTGCTGCCGCACCACCTCGACGCCGAGGTCGACCGCGGCACCTGGGTGCCCGGGCCGGAGTTCGGACTGCTGGCGTTCCGGGGGCGGGTGCCGCAGGACGAGCTGGAGCGCACCTTCAACCTCGGCATCGGCATGCTGGCCGTCGTGCCGGCCGAGGAGGTCGACCGCGCGCTCGCCGTCTGCATGTGCCGGCGGCTGCACGCGTGGGTGGCCGGGCAGGTCGTCCCGGGCACGGGTTGCGCACGGCTGGTCGGCGCGCACCCGCACTCCTGACAGCCCGTCCGCGCTGGTGCTGCCAGCGCGGGCGTGTGCGGCAGCGCCGCGCTTGCGCCCCGGCACCGTCCTGGGTCCGCCGTCCGGACCCGCGCCATTGACGGCCGTCAACGCCCGCTGGCCGCGGCCGCGCCTGCTGGTGACGGGCGGGCTCCGCGAGCGTGACGCCTCCTGTGGTCGCCCGGGGAGCTCAGTCGCCGTCGGCGTACGGGTCGACGTCCTCGTCGTCGTCCTCGGTGTCCCTCGAGGAGGACGTCGGGCCGGCACCGCCGGCCGCGAGCTCTGCGCGCAGGCGTTCCAGGTCGGTGCCGCCGCTGCTGTACTTCAGCTCGCGGGCCACCTTGGTCTGCTTGGCCTTAGCTCGGCCGCGCCCCATGGCTCGACCCCCTCGTTCCCGCCGGGGTGGGACCCGGACCAGCTCGTCAGGTGGGCTGCGTCGTCCCCGAAAGGTCTCCGGACGGACCCTGCACCCTTGCCCCACCACGGTACAGGTCCCCCGGGGGAGGTGCGCGGCGCCGTCGCCCACCTCGCGGCCTGCGGCGCTCGGGCCCGCCCCGTCCGCCGCCCCCTCACTGGAGGACCCTGGTGGGGCCGGTGATCGTCTGGGACGGTGATCGGCGCACCCCGGGTCTCCACCGGACCACTGCCGCGGCCCCTTGCTGGAGGTCACAGCCACGCTGAGTTCTGCAGGGTCC
>JALYNB010000046.1 GCA_030773395.1 Actinomycetota bacterium | reverse complement strand
CCCGCGCCGTGGCCGACGGGGTCACCGTGCTGCTGTCGACCCGGGTGCACGCGGGGCCGGTCGCCGCGCTCTACGGGGCCGGGGGCGGTGTGGACCTCGTGGCCGCCGGCGCGATCCCCACGGGTCTGCTGCGCCCGAGCCAGGCACGCATGGCCCTCCTCGCACTGCTCGGCGCGGGTGCCACGCCCCAGCAGATCCGTTCCTTCTTCGCCTCGGACGGCGCGGAGCGGGACTGACGTCCCCGCCTCCGCTCTCCACCCACTTCCACCACCTGGAGGAGCACCACCATGCCCAAGGAGATCTTCTGCGCGTTCGGCGTCGACGTCGACGCTGTGGCCGGCTGGCTCGGCTCGTACGGCGGCGAGGACAGCCCCGACGACATCAGCCGCGGCCTGTTCGCCGGCGAGGTCGGCACGCCGCGCCTGCTCGAGCTGTTCCGCCGCAACGACCTGAAGACGACCTGGTTCGTCCCGGGGCACTCGGTTGAGACGTTCCCCGAGCAGACCCGGATGATCGTGGAGGCCGGGCACGAGGTCGGCATCCACGGCTACAGCCACGAGAACCCGATCGCGATGACCCGCGAGCAGGAGACCGCGGTTCTCGACAAGTGCATCGGGCTGGTGGAGGAGGTCAGCGGTCGGCGGCCGACCGGGTACGTCGCGCCGTGGTGGGAGTTCAGCCGCGTCACCAACGAGCTGCTGCTCGAGCGCGGCATCAAGTACGACCACTCGCTCATGCACCGCGACTTCGAGCCGTACTACGTCCGCGTCGGCGACAGCTGGACCAAGATCGACTACTCCCAGCCGGCGGAGTCGTGGATGAGGCCGCTGGAGCGCGGCTCCGAGACCGACCTCATCGAGATCCCCGCGAGCTGGCACCTCGACGACCTGCCTCCCATGATGTTCATCAAGGGCAGCCCGAACAGCCATGGTTTCGTCAACCCTCGCCACCTCGAGGAGATGTGGCGCGACCAGTTCGACTGGGTCCACCGCGAGATGGACTACGCCGTCTTCACGATGACGATCCACCCGGACGTGGCCGGCCGCCCGCAGGTGCTGCTCATGCTCGAGCGGCTGATCCAGCACATCAACGGCCACGCGGGCGTCCGCTGGGCGACCTTCGACGAGATCGCCGACGACTTCGCCCGGCGCGACCCCCGCACCCGCTGACGCCGCAGGAACTCAGGAGAACACCGTGACCTCGACCCCGACGCGCGCCGGCCACACCCCGGCCGCGCAGAACCGCCTCCTGGAGGAGGCGATCCTCCCGGTGCGACTACGCCAGCGCACGATCAGCGCCCTCGGGTTCGTCTGGATCTGGATCGGCATGGCGGTGATCATCGCCACCTTCCAGCTCGGCGCGACCGGGGTCGCGGGGCTGCCGCTGTGGCAGGTCGTCCTCGTCATCTTCTTCGCGAACCTCGCCCTCGCCGTCGTCATGACCCTCACCGCGGACATCGGCACCGAGCACGGTCTGTCGTTCGCGGTCTACCTCCGCGCACCGTTCGGCACGATCGGCACCCACCTGCCCGCGGTCTCGCGAGGGATCGTGGCCGCGATCTGGTTCGGGATCCAGACCTACCTCGGCGCGCTCGCGATCAACGGCATCGTCGAGTACTTCACCGGGTTCTCAGGCTGGTTTCTCTGGTACCTGCTCTTCGCCGGCGTACAAATCGTCAACACCGCGATGGGCATCAAGGCCGTCGAGCGGCTCGCGGCCGTCGCCGCACCGGCCATCATCGCGGTGGCGGTGTGGATGTACTTCACCCTCGAAGGCGTGGCAACCGCCCAGGGCACCAACATCTGGACCTTCGTGGGCGACACCCCGGTGTCGGCGGTCACGCTGTTCGTGGCGAACATGGCGTTCTGGTCGGCGCTGGCCGTCGACATCCCGAACCTCACCCGGTTCGTGAAGACCGACGCCCACGCCCCGTCCTTCGCCCGGCGCAACCGCAACGTCTTCGCCGCGCAGTTCGTCGCGCTGCCCGTGACGCAGGCGTTCGTCGCGCTCATCGGGGCGGTCAGCTTCATCGCGGCCGGCGACTGGAACCCGGTCACGGTCATCCAGGGCCAGAGCGAAGGCTTCACCCTGGTCGTCCTGCTCGCCCTCGTCATCCTCGCCCAGTGGTCGACGAACAACGCGGCGAACCTCATCCCGGCCGCGCTCACGTTCGTCAACGCCGGGGCACCTCGGCTGCACTACAAGTGGGCCGTCCTGCTCGCCGGCGTGGTCGGCACGGTCGTCATGCCGTGGTTGATCCTGGACAACCTGTTCACCTTCCTCGGCTACTACGGCGCGCTGCTCTCCGCGGTCGGCGGCATCATGATCGCTGACTACTACGTGGTCCGGCGCCGGCGCGTCAACGTGCCCGACCTCTACCGGCCCGACGGCCAGTTCCGGTTCGCGGGCGGTGTGAACCCCGCGGGCATGGTCGCCTGGGTCGTCGCCGGCGCGCTGGCCGTGTGGCAGCTGGAGTACGCCTACCTCGTCGGGCTGCCCGTCGGCTTCGCGGTCTACCTGCTGCTCATGAAGGTCTGGGTCCTCCCCCGGCACCCGCAGGCCGAGACCGGCGCCCGCGGCGACGAGTTCCTCGCCACCAGCGCGGGGATGGAGTGGGCGTACGACGAGACCCACGGGATCCACCGCGTGCCCGCCGGGACGGACGTCCGCGGGACGCGCGAGGACGTCTGACCGGCTCGGGGGCTGCACAGATGTGTGGGATGTGCGGGGACCTGACGCCGCGGGAGCACTGGACCGACCGCGCCGTCGAGTCCGACGGCGGGGGGGCCCGGCGCCACCGGTTCGCCCGTCTCGCTGCCGTCCGGGCACTCCTGGTCGGCAGCGGCCTCACCGTGACCGAGTGGCAGGGCCGGCGGTGGCTGCTCGGCAACGGCCGGGGCCAGACGGCGGTCGTCGAGGACCTCGGAGCGCTGTGGGCCGAGGCCGAGCGGATGCTCGGCCTCCCCGTCGACCCGCTCGCCGTACGCCGGCAGCCCCCGCCGCAGGAGCTCCGGTGACGGGGGCCCGGCGTCCGGTCACCGTCGTCACCGGGGCGCTCGGCAGCGGCAAGACGACCCTGCTCCGCCGCCACCTCGCCTCGGGGGCGCTCCCCCGCACTGCCGTCCTCGTCAACGAGCTGGGCGAGGTCGGCCTCGACCAGCACCAGTTCTCCCGGCTCGACGAGCGGACGGTGCTGCTCCCCGGCGGCTGCGTGTGCTGCAGCCGCCGGGACGACGTCAGCGAGGCGCTGCTGGACCTGCTCGACGCCGAGGGGCGGGGCGCGAGCCCCCGGGTCGACCGGGTGGTGCTGGAGACGACCGGGCTGGCCGACCCGGCGCCGGTCGTCGCCACCCTGCTCGCCCACCCGGTGCTGCGGCACCAGCTCGCAGTCGACCGGGTGGTCACCACCGTCGACGCCGCGTCGGTGGCGCGGCTGCCGGAGCAGGGGCCGGAGTGGGTGCAGCAGGTGGTGTGCGCGGACGTGCTGGCCGTGACGAAGACCGACCTCGTCCCGGCGGGGGAGGCCGACGCCCTGGTACGGCGGCTCGCGGCGCTGAACCCCGCGGCCGCCGTACAGCCGGCGGCGGAGGTGCACCTCAGCGGCCCGGCGGCACGGCGGGGGTCCTCCCCAACAAGCCGCGCGGGCGACGTCCCCGCGCTGCCGAGCGGGGCCCACCTCGCCGGGGTCACGACGTCCAGCGTGCGGTGGCCGGGCCCAGTGGACTGGGCGGCCGTGGCGGTGTGGCTGTCGGCGCTGCTGCACGCCCACGGCGACCGGGTCCTGCGCGTGAAGGGGCTGCTCGACACGGGCGGGCAGGGCCCGCTGGTGCTCGACGGCGTCCAGCACGTCATGCACCCGCCGCGCCACCTGCCGGCCTGGGACGGCCCGCGCGAGTCGCAGCTAGTCGTGATCACCCGCGACCTCCCCGCGGCGGAGGTGACCGCCGCGCTCGCCGCCTTCCTCGCCTCGTCGTCCCGCTGACCGGCCTCGGGCGTCGGACTGCGGGGTCGCGACGGGGGCGGGTCAGGCGACGAGCCGCCGCCGGGACAGGTCCGCGGCCACCTCGTGGAAGCGGTGCGCCGGCACCGGCGGGGCGAAGTGGTAGCCCTGCCCGAACTCGCAGCCGAGGCGGCGCAGCGCCAGCGCCTGACGGGCGTTCTCGACGCCCTCCGCGACCGCGGTCAGCCGCATCGCCGACGCCAGCGAGACGATCGTGGGCACGAGCGCGTCCTCCGGCAGCGACCCGCCGAGCCGCCCGACGAACGAGCGGTCGATCTTCAGGACGTCCACGGGGAAGCGGTGCAGGTACGACAGCGACGAGTAGCCCGTGCCGAAGTCGTCGACCGCCAGCCGCACACCGAGCTCGCGGATCCGCTGCAGCCGGTCGAGGACGCCGTCCGTGTGCTCCAGCAGGACGCTCTCGGTCATCTCCAGGACGAGCGCCTCCGGGGGCAGGCCGGTGCGCAGGAGCACGTCCTCGAGCTCGTCGACGAGGTCGTCGCGGGCGAGCTGCCGGCCGCTGAGGTTCACGGTGAGCGAGAGCGGCCGTTCGGGCGACGCGTCACGCCAGCTCCGGACCTGCGCGCAGGCCCGCTCCAGCACGAACCGCCCGAGGTCATGGATCAGCCCGGTCTCCTCGGCGATCGGCACGAAGACGGCGGGGGGGACGGGGCCGCGCGAGCCGTCGGACCACCGCACGAGGGCCTCGACGGCGACGATCTCCCCCGTGGCGAGGGCGACGACGGGCTGGTAGTGCACGTCGAGGGCCTCGTCGCGCAGCGCCTGGCGCAGGTGGGTCTCGAGGTCCAGCCGCTCCACGAGGTCGGCGTGCATGGAGGGGTCGAACACGGCGTGGCCGCCCTCGCGGCTCGCCTTCGCCCGGTACATCGCGAGGTCGGCATTGCGCAGGAGCTCGACCGGCTCCTCCGTGCCCTGCGCGACCGCGACGCCCACGCTGCCCTGCACGGCGATCTCCCGGCCCTGCAGCACCACCGTGTGGCGGAGCCGGGCGGTGAGCCGCGCCGTGAGGTCGACGGCCCGGGCCTCGCCCTCCACGCCCTCGAGGAGCACGGCGAACTCGTCGCCGCCGAGGCGCGCGACCAGGTCCGTGCCGCGGACACAGCTGCGCAGCCTGGCCGCGACCTGGCGGAGCAGGTGGTCGCCGGCGTCGTGGCCGAGGGAGTCGTTCACCGCCTTGAAGCCGTCCAGGTCCAGGAAGATCACCGCGATGCTCCCCGGCGATCCCTGCGCGTGGCGCAGCGCGCTGGTGACGCGGGCCTCGAACAGGGAGCGGTTGGCCAGCCCGGTCAGGGCGTCGTGCGTCGCTTCGTGCACGAGCCGCCGCTCGAGGGCCTGGCGCTCGCTCACGTCGCGGGTGTTGAGGACGATGCCTGCGACGCTGGGCTCGGCCAGCAGGTTCGTCACCGTGGTCTCGACGTCACAGGTGCCCCTGCCGTCGCAGTCGCGCAGGCGGAGCGAGACCGACGTCGCGCGCAGCGGCTCGCCGACGACCTCGTCGAGAGCCGCCTCCAGCAGGGGGATGTCGCCGGGCTCCACGAGGTCGGCGTACGGCCGGCCGATGACCTCGTCGCCGTGGCCGAACAGTCGTGCCCCCGAGGCGCTCTGGTAGCGAATCACCCCGTCACGATCGAGGATCGTCGTGACGTCATGGCTGTGCTGGACGAGCGCCTCGAAACGGGCCCGGCTCGCCGACAGCTCCGCCGTGCGCTCGGCCACGCGGCGCTCGAGGTGCGAGGTCAGGTCGAGGTTCTCGCGCAGCGCCAGCACCTGGCGCAGGAGCAGCGCCAGGATCAGCCCGCTGCGCAGCACCGACACGAGCGGGTCGTTGCCGCTCCCGGAGGCCAGCGCCGCCGAGCTGACCACGACAGCGAGCACCACCGCGACGTACGGGATGACCAGTCCGATGGGGCGGGCGGCGGGCCGCACGGGGTGCTCGGTGGCCGGGCCCTGGAGCACGGCGGCCGCCGCGAGGAGGGCGAAGCCGAGGAGCCAGAAGGCGTCGACGAGTTGCCCAGAGCGGTAGGCGCCGATGAGGTTGAGGTAGGCGAAGGCGCTGTCGGCGACGGCGATCGCGGTGAGCGCCGCCCCCAGCTCGAGGATCGGCACCGGAGGACCCGGCGCGTACCGCAGCTGGAGCAGCACGGACAGCACGAGCGTGATGACGACGAGGTCGCCGACGGGATAGGCGAGGGCCACCGTGCGCTCGAGGAGGCCCTCCCCCCCGCCCGCGAGGACGATAGGCCCCAGCACGAGCACCCAACTGATGATCAGCACCGACACGCCCACCAGCAGCCCGTCGAGCAGGCTGCGGAGCCGCCCGGCCGCCGTCGACGCCGAGGCCGGCAACCGCAGCAGCGCGGCCACGGCGAGGGGGATCGAGAGCATGTACCCGACGTCGGCGGCGGACGGGAAGGGCAGGCCGACGTCGCGCACCGACTCCAGCCAGGTCCACACGGCCTGGCCGCCGGCCCAGGCGCCAGCGGACCAGCCGAGCAGGAGCCACGTCCCGCCCACGCGGTCCTGAGTCCGCGCCGCGGTGCGCCAGCAGAGCACCGTGGCCGTGGCTGCCGCCGCGAGCAGGCCGAGGCTCGACAGCAGTTCCGCCGCCTCGGCGTACGGGCGGGCGAGGGTCAGCACGACGGCGAACGCCCCGGCCGCCGTGACCGCGACCGCCACGGGGGCAGGTCGCGGCCGCGGCACCCCGTGCACGCGCGCCTCCGCCATGTGCTGGAGTCTGCGGCCCGGCGCCCGCGGACTCAAGCACCGCCTGCACCCGGTGTGATGGAGCGTGTGCGCTACGGTCCTCACCGAGGGCGCTGGCGACGTGTGCTTGGACGGGCGGCATGACGACGCCGCCTGACGGGCACCGGCGGGCGCAGGCCCAGGGGTGGTGCGGGTTGGCGAGCGCAACCCCGGGCACGGCGGCTGCGGCCCGTCCCCCTCCGAAGGAGTCCTCCCCCCGATGACCGTCCCCACCGTGACCCTCCCCGACGGCGTCGAGATGCCGCGGGTCGGCT
Source organism: Actinomycetota bacterium (assembly GCA_030773395.1). GTDB lineage: Bacteria > Actinomycetota > Actinomycetes > JALYNB01 > JALYNB01 > JALYNB01. Next base: position 2,539 of record JALYNB010000046.1, on the reverse strand, counting down.
TCGGCGTGTTCCAGGTCCCGCCGGCCGAGGCCGCGGACGTCGTGTCCACGGCGCTCGACGCCGGCTACCGGAGCATCGACACGGCAGCGATCTACGGCAACGAGGAGGGGGTCGGCGAGGCCATCGCGCGCAGCGGGCTGCCGCGGGACGAGCTCTTCGTGACGACGAAGCTCTGGAACTCCGACCAAGGCTACGACTCGACGCTGCGGGCCTTCGACGAGAGCATGCGCAAGCTCGGCCTGGAGGTGCTCGACCTCTACCTCATCCACTGGCCCGTGCCGGCGCGCGACGCCTACGTGGACACGTGGCGGGCGTTCCAGCGGCTGCACGCCGAGGGTCGCGTCCGCGCCATCGGGGTGTCGAACTTCCAGCGGTCACACCTGGACCGGCTGGCCGCGGAGTCCGACGCCGTGCCCGCGGTCAACCAGATCGAGCTCCACCCGCTGCTGCCGCAGGCCGAGCTGCGAGGGGTCCACGCCGAGCGCGGCATCGTCACGGAGGCCTGGAGCCCCCTGGCCAAGGGCGGAGACCTGCTGGCCGACCCCCTCGTCACGCGCATCGCGGAGGCGCACGGGAAGACACCGGCCCAGGTCCTGCTCCGCTGGCACCTCGAGCTCGGCAACGTCGTCATCCCGAAGTCGGTCACCCCCGAGCGCATCCGCGCGAACCTGCAGGTCGTCGACTTCGCGCTCACCGCGGAGGACATGACCGCGCTCGTCGGCCTGGAGTCCGGCACCCGCACCGGCCCCGACCCCGACACCTTCAACGTGACGTGAGCGGCCCGCGCGGCGGTCCTCCCGGGGCTGACCTCGCCACCTGAGCACCGGCCGCCTACTGTCACAGGGTCGTTGCAGCGCGTGATCACCCCGATGTCGGGGAACATGCGCACCGCCGTCCCGCATAAGGAGGTCACGTGTTCGGCTCGACTGGGCGCCGCACACGGCTCGTCGGCGTCACCACGCTGGCCGCCGCCGTCGTCACCATCCTCGGCGGTGCGCCGCCCGCGCAGGCGCGGTCAGGAGGGCACGGGGAGCACGCCGTCGACGTCCCGGCCGCCATCGCCGCGGCGGCCGTCCCCACCGTCGTCGACGGCGACCTGCCGACCACGGGCGACGCCGAGGTCCGCGTCATCGTCCGCGCGGCGCCGCAGTCCGTGACGGCGGCGGCGCAACTGGTGGCCCGCCTCGGCGGCGACGTCCGCGAGAGCCTGCCCCTGGTCGACGGCTTCGCGGCCACCCTCCCGGCCCGGCGCGTGGGCGACCTCGCCGCGAGCGGACTCGTCCGCGTGGTCTCGCTGGACCGCCCGCTGGCCGTGCAGGGCTCGGGGTCCGAGACGTCGCGGGACCCGGTGCACCTGCGGGAGACCGGCGTGCTCGAGGCCCGGGCGGACGGCGCCACCGGCGAGGGCGTGACCGTCGCCCTCCTCGACACGGGCGTCGCGGCCGTGGAGGACCTCGAGGGACGCCTGGTGACCGTCCGCGACCACCAGACGGGCCTGCTCCAGCCGTGCCAGAACTTCTCCGGCGAGTCGGGGTGCGCCGACTCCTACGGGCACGGCACGTTCATCGCCGGGCTGATCGCCGGCAGCGGGACGTCCTCGGCCGGACAGCACACCGGGGCGGCCCCCGGGGCGCAGGTGCTGTCCGTGAAGGTCGCCGGCCGCAGCGGGGCCACTGACGTGAGCACGGTGCTGGCCGCGATCCAGTGGGTCGTGTCATTCCAGTCCGAGTACGGCATCGACGTCCTGAACCTCTCGCTCGGCACCGACTCCACCCAGCCCTGGCGCACCGACCCCCTCAACTACGCCGTGGAGCGCGCGTGGGACGCGGGCATCACCGTCGTGGTCTCCGCCGCGAACCTCGGCCCCGAGCCCGGCACTGTGACGAAGCCGGCCGATGACCCGCTGGTCATCACGGTGGGCTCCGTCGACGACCGGGGCACGCCCGGCGTCGACGACGACCGGCTGCCGGACTACTCGTCGCGGGGGCCGACGGCCGACGGCCTCGCGAAGCCCGACGTCGTCGCCCCCGGGTCGCACCTGACGTCGCTGCGCGCCCCCGGCAGCCGCATCGAGGAGGAGTTCCCGGACGGCGCCGGTGGGGCCTACCGCAAGGGCAGCGGCACCTCGTTCGCCGCGGGCGTGGTGTCCGGGGCGGTCGCCGCGCTCCTGGAGGAGCGGCCCCTCCTGACCCCCGACCAGGTCAAGGCCGTGCTCATGGCCACCGCGCGCCCCGTCGCCAGCGACGACCCGCTCGCGGTGGGGGCCGGCCTGATCGACCTGCCCGCCGCGCTCCAGGAGCCGGTCGGCGCGGTCGGGCAGACAGCCGAGCGCTCGAGCGGTCAGGGCAGCCTGGACGCGAGCCGCGGCACGCTCGGCCTGCGCCTCGACGACCCGCTCGGTACCGTCCTCACCGGACGGCAGACCGCGCAGCTCGCGCTCTGGGATCCCGTCGGCTTCACCGGGCTCGCCTGGACCGGCTCGACCTGGTACACGACCGCGCACGCGACGCTGGGCTGGAACACCGCGTGGTTTGAGGGC
>JALYNB010000045.1 GCA_030773395.1 Actinomycetota bacterium | reverse complement strand
GAGCTTGGCGGCCTCGGCGGCGACGCGCTCCCGCTCGAGGGCGCGACGGGCGGCGACCACCGTGCCGACCACGGCGACGAGGGTGGCGGCCGCGTACGCCGCCGTGCGGGCGTCGCCCGTGACCTCCAGCGCGCGCAGCAGCGTGCGGGTGTTGACCAGCACGAGGACCCCGCCGACGGCCCCGCCGAGCAGAGACTTCGGCACGACCCGGACCAGCCAGGCCGCGAGCGGGGCGGCGACGACGCCGCCGGCGAGCAGCGCGAGCACGAGCGGCACCGAGAGGCCTGCGGAGCCCAGGGAGAGCAGGAAGCCGCCGCTCGCCGCGAGGGCGACGACGAACTCGCTCGTGGCGACCGAGCCGATGACCTTGCGCGGCTCCAGCCGCCCCGACAGCAGCAGGCTCGGCGTGGCGATCGGGCCCCAGCCGCCGCCGCCGGTGGCGTCCACGAAGCCGGCGGTCAGGCCCAGCGGACCGAGGTGGCGCCACGTCGGGCCGCCGGGACGGCGCCGCGGCGGCCGGCCCGTCGCGAACCGCAGGAGGATGTAGACCCCGAGCCCGAGCAGGAGGGTCGACGTCCACGGCACGGCGGCCTCGGTCGAGATCGAGCCCAGCGCGTACGCGCCGGCGAAGGCGCCCACCGCACCCGGCAGCGCGATGCGGCGGACCGTCCGCCAGTCGACGTTGCCGAAGTGCCAGTGCGACGCGCCGGAGGCCAGCGACGTGCCGATCTCCGCGAGGTGCACGGAGGCACTCGCGGCGGCCGGGCTCAGGCCGGCGATGAGCAGCAGGGTGGTCGAGGTCGCGCCGTAGCCCATGCCGAGGGCGCCGTCGACGAGCTGGGCGGTGGCGCCGATGAGGGCGAGGACGAGGAGTTTCTGCACGACGAGCTGCTCCGCGGGGGGTCTGGCCGCGTGGGCGCAGGGCGCGAGGCGCCCGGGCTGGGCCGGAGGTCGGTTGACCGTCTCGCCGGGCCGGCCCTACCCGACGACGGGTGGGGCACTCGGCCCGGCGCAGTCAGGAGCGACAGAACTCGTCGAAGGCGTGCCCACGGCGGCTCGGCCAGAAGGGCTCGAGGAGGTCGCGGGCAGGCACGGGGCCGACGGTAGCAGGGGAAGGTCGGCGCACTCCACAGGAGTCGTGCCACGGCCGGTCAGACTTGAGTGCGACGTCGGCCACTGTCCGGCGGGCCCTCCGCGGGGTGGAGCATGGCGGGCATGGGCGCGAGGGGCAGGCAGGCATGACGCGGTTCGACCCCACGCCGCCCGACGTGCGGGCGGGGGAGCGGTTCGCTGACCCGGAGCGCTGGGAGGACGCCGCGGGGACGGTCCACACATATGGCGGACGCTCGGCTACCGGCGTACGGCCTGGGAGCCCGGGCGCACGTCGCTGGAGTGGGACGCGGGCGCGGACTTCACCTTCCCCACCTCGTCGGGGGCGGGTCGTGCAGGGCGGGCTGGTGACGGCGCTGCTCGACGCGGCCATGGGCGGCGCCGCCTGGACCGTGCTGGACCGCGACCAGGCGTTCCTCACCGCCGACCTGCGGGTGGAGTTCCTCCGCCCGACGCAGCCCGGGCTGCTGCGGTGCACCGGGTACGTGGTCCGCCGCACCCGGCGGGTCGTGTTCTGCGCGGCAGACCTCTACTCGGACGAGGGGGTGCACCTGGCGTCGAGCCGATGCACCCAGGTGGTGCTGCCGGAGGACGGGCCTGCGGGGCGGGCGTTGCCCGAGGGCCTGGACGGGGGACCGCCGGAGGACGCGCGCGGGTAGGGGGTCGCGTAGCGGGCGGTCGTGGTGGGAGCACCAGGGCCTGGTCGGCGGCTACCCGTCCTGGGCGGACCTCACCGCCGGTGATGCCCCCACCGGTCCGGGCAGCTCGTTGAAGCGCCGTGCCGAGCGCCGCGTCAGTCGCGTGAGCCCGCGGAACGCCCGCGAGCGGATGTCGCGGTCGACGTCCGCCCCCCGTCGGGCCCGTGTCCCGTCGGGCCCCGTGCCCGGGGTGCCCCCCGGCCCCGGCAGCAGCCGGTCGACCACGGACAGCACGCGGGTGGTCGTGCCGGGCATGAGCCCGTGGACGCGGGTCGCGACCTTCGCGGGCAGGGTCAGCGTCAGCTCCGCCTTGCCGTGCCTCATCGCCGCGACGATCCGCCGCGCCGCGCGCTCCGCGTCCATCGACAGCCCGGGGATGCTGTCGCTGAGCGTGAACCAGCTGTACTCCCGCTCCGCCTGCCCCTTGAAGTACGCGTTGAGCGGCGACCCGGTGCGCATGAGGCCGGGCACCACGGTCGTGACCCGCACCCCCGACGACCGGACCTCCGCCGCCAGCCCCTCGGAGAACGCGACGGCCGCGTGCTTGGCGCAGTCGTAGGGCAGGAGGTGCGGTGCGGGCACCTTCCCGGCGATCGACGTGATCGTCACGACCCGACCGCCGCTCTCCTTGAGGTGTGGCAGCGCGGCCAGGGTCGGGTGGACCACGCCCCAGAACATGCTGCCCATCGCGTCCTCGAAGTCCTCGACGCGCATGGTCTCGACGGGCCCGGTCTGGATGATCCCCGCGTTCGGCACGACGACGTCCAGCCCCCCGAGCTCGGCGACGACGCGGGCGACCAGCGCCCCGACCTGCTCGCGGTCGGCCACGTCGCACGGCGCGGCCAGCACCGTCGCGCCCTCGGCCTCGAGCCCGACCCGCGCCCGCTCGAGCTCGGCGGTGTCCCGGGCGCAGATCGCGACCCGGCACCCCTCCCGCGCCAGCTCGCGCGCGATCAGGAACCCCAGCCCGCGCGACGCGCCGGTCACCAGGGCCACCCGCCCGTTCAGGTCCACGTCGTCTCCCCTCGGTCGTCGCGCCCTCCCTGCCCCGCGTGACCGCCGTGACGCACGGACCGGCAGGCTGGCCGGCGTGACGCAGTCCGCACCGCTCCCGTTCGTCGCGCGTCCGCCGCGCGCGGTGGGGTCCTGACGTGCCCGCCCAGGTGCCCTGGTGGGGCGTCGTCTCCGCGGCCGCCGCCCCCGTGCTGCTCGTCGGCGGCTGGACGGTGGCCGCCGCCCGCCAGGTGCCCGCGGTCGACCCGACCGTGGTCACGATCAGCGCCCTGGCCGCCCGGGGGGCCACGGACCGCTGGCTCATGACCGCGGCTCTCGCGGGCGTCGGAGCCTGCCACGCCGTCACCGCCCTCGCCCTGCGCCCCGCCGCACTCGCGGGCCG
>JALYNB010000044.1 GCA_030773395.1 Actinomycetota bacterium | reverse complement strand
CTCGAGGGCGGCCCGGACGGCGGCTTCGACGACCTGGTCGCGCTGTGCCAGGTGGGCCTGGCGGGCAGCGCCAAGCTCGAGCTCGGCAAGAACTACTGGGACGAGATGGGCTGCGGCGACGCGGGCGCCGTCCACACCGTGCTGCACCAGCGGATGGCGGCGGCGGTCGGGATGCCGCAGGTGCCGCGCGAGCAGCAGCCGGTCGAGGCGCTCGAGCGGGTCGCGATGGGCGGGTTGCTGGCGACCAACCGGTGGCTGCAGCCCGAGATGATCGGCGCGCTCGGCCTGCTCGAGCTGCAGGCCGGCCCGCGCTGCCGGCTGGTGGTACAGGCCTTCGACCGTCTCGGTGCGCCCGACGACGCCTACCCGTTCTACGTCGAGCACGCCGAGGTCGACCCGGTCCACGGCAAGGACTGGATGGACAAGGCGGTCGTGCCGATCGTGGCCGAGAAGCCCGCCTGGGGCCCCCGCATCGTCAAGGGCGCCTGGTGGCGCTCGACGGTCAACCTGCGCTTCTTCGAGGCGGTACGAGCCTGCCTGGTCGACGAGCGGGCTGTCGCAGCCTGAGACGCAGCCTCAGCGCGCCCCTAGATGGCTGGTGTCTTTCGCCGCGTGGCGTCGTCTTCGCGTCGTGATCACCGGAGAGACTCGGTGGGTGGTCGGGGTTGAGCGATGACGTTGGGGACGGCGCCGCGGCAGGGTGATCTGCTGCGGACGACGGCGAACTACTGCTCAGGTCGGGTGGCGGAGGACTCGATCTACGGGGTGTTGCATCGGGAGTGCTTCAGCCTGTTTCCGGATGAGATGTTCGCGGACTTGTTCACCGATGTCGGGCGGCGCAGCGTTCCGCCGATGATCGTGGCGGTGGTGATGGTGCTGCAGCGGATTGAGGGGCTGTCGGACCGCGAGGCGGTTGATCGGTTCTCCTTCGACGCCCGGTGGAAGTACGCCGCGGGCGGCCTGGACTTTGACTATCCAGGGTTCGTGCACACGGTGCTGGTTGACATGCGAGCGCGGTTGGCCGCGTCGAAGCGGCCAGATCGGATCTTTGAGGTGACGCTGGCCGCCGCCAAGCGCGCCGGTCTGGTCGGGCGCCGACGGGTGCTGGACTCCACGCCGGTCTATGACGCGGTCGCGACGATGGACACCGTCACGCTGATCCGGTCGGCGATCCGGGGATTGCTGCGAGTCGCCGATGCCGAGCTGGCGGCGGCGTTGGGGGCGGTACTGGAGCGCGACGACGACTATGCGGTGGCCGGCAAGCCGGTGTGTGACTACGACGACCGCGCGGCCCGCGCGGAGTTGATCGACGCGCTCGCGGTCGACGGCCAGGCGTGTCTGGGTGTGCTGGCTGGGCGGCAGCTGACCACGCCGGTGGCCCAGGCCGGACAGCTGCTCGCGACGGTGCTCGGGCAGGACCTCGAGGAGAGCGCGGACGGGGTGTTTCGGATCGCCCGCCGGGTCGCGAGCGACCGGGTGATCAGCACGGTAGATCCGCAGGCTCGGCACGGTCGCAAGAGCTCCGCGCACGGCTTCGACGGCTACAAGGCGCACGTCGGGATCGATCCGGACAGCGAGATCATCACCGCGACCACCGTGACGGCGGGCAACGTCGGCGACGCCGGCGCTGCCGTCGTCTTGCTCGCTGATGATCTGCCCGCTGCCGACCTCTCCTGCGCCGAGGAGCTGCCCGCCGCTGAGCCGGGCGCCGAGCCCGCCGGTGAGCTCGATCCGGCCGAGCCGCTGGCGGTCTACGGCGACTCGGCCTACGGCGCCGGCCAGCTCCTTGAGACGCTGGACGCTGCCGGAGCGCAGATCAACTGCAAGGTCCAGCCGCCCGTGGCGCCGGCCGGGCGCTTCGCCAAAGACCAGTTCACGATCGACCTGACGGCCGCGACGGTACGGTGCCCGGCCGGAACCACCACGGTGATCAGGCCGGCCGGATCCGGCGGGTGGATGGCCTACTTCGGGGCGGCCTGCGCCAGCTGCCCGCTGGCCGTGCAGTGCACCAGCTCCCGTGCCGGCAGGACCATCAGCATCGGCCCACATGAGCAGCAGCTGACCCGGGCCCGCGACGCCCAGCAGGACCCGGACTGGCAGGCGGACTACCGGGCGACCCGCCCGAAGGTGGAACGCAAGATCGGGCATCTGATGCGACGCCGGCACGGCGGACGACAAGCCCGGGTCCGCGGCCGCACCAAGATCGCGGCTGACTTCTCGCTGCTGGCCGCCGCGGTGAACCTCGCTCGCCTCGGCGTGCTCGACCTCATCAGCACCCGTTCCCAAGGCTGGGCCGTGGCCACCGCCTGAGGCCGTGGGCACGGTCAGCGAACCCTCGATCGGCTCCCCGGGGACCTGCAGGGGCACTCACGCCCCGACGGACGGACCCAACGACGGCTCACCACGCCGGCTCCGCCCAAC
>JALYNB010000043.1 GCA_030773395.1 Actinomycetota bacterium | reverse complement strand
GACCTCGATCTCGACGCGGCGCTGGTCGTCGCCGACGACGTCGCCGGCCTCGCCGTCGCCGGCGACGTGAGCGACCCCGACGTCTGCGAGCAGGCCGTGGCCGCGGCCGAGGAGCAGTACGGCGGGCTCGACGCCGCCTTCCTCAACGCCGGGATCACGGGCAGGTTCTCGGCGTGGGACGACCTCGACGTCGAGGCCTACCGCCGCACCGTCGGTGTGAACGTCGACGGCGTGGTGTTCGGCGTCCGCGCGGCGCTGCCGGCGCTGCGCCGCCGGGGGCGCGGGTCGCTCGTGGTGACGGCTTCGCTGTCGGGGCTGACGCCGACGCCCTCCAACCCCGTCTACGCGCTGACGAAGCACGCGGTCGTCGGGCTCGTCCGCTCGATGGCGCTGCCCCTGGCGCAGGAGGGGGTCAGCCTGAACGCCGTCTGCCCGGGGTTCACCGAGACGCCGCTGCTCGACGGGGTCATCGACGCGATCCGCGACGACCGGTTCCCGCTGCTCACCGCGGAGGAGGTGGCCGACGCGGCCATCGGACTGGCGGTCGCCGGTGAGGCCGGGCAGTGCCTGGTCTGCCAGCCCGGGCGCGAGCCACTGCCCTACGCCTTCCGGGGCGTCCCCGGCCCCCGCGGACCGGGCCAGGGCACCACGCCCCCGACCCCGGTCCCGGCGCCGTGACCGCGGCCGAGTCGAGCCGCGGCGCGGAGCCGGGGAAGGTCGGGCCCTACCTCGCGGACGCGCTGGGCGACGGACGCTGGGCGCAGTGCACCACGACGCTGATCGCCGGCGGGAAGTCGAACCTCACCTACCTCGTGGCCTCCGAGGCCGGCGAGGTCGTGCTCCGCCGGCCGCCGCTCGGGCACGTGCTGCCCACCGCGCACGACATGCGGCGCGAGGCCCGGGTGATGAGCGCGCTGGCGCCCACCGCGGTGCCCGTGCCGCGGGTGCTGGCCGCGGAGGCGAGTCCCGACCTGCTCGGCCAGCCCTTCTACGTCATGGCGAAGGTCGAGGGGCACGTGGCCCGCGAGTCCCTGCCGCCCGGCTACGCCGACGCGGTGCAGGAGCGTCGCGCCGTCGGCGAGGGGCTCGTCGACGTGCTCGTCGACCTGCACGCGGTCGACCACCGGGAGGTGGGGCTGGAGGCCTTCGGCAAGCCCGAGGGGTTCCTCGAGCGCCAGGTGCGGCGTTGGGTCGGCCAGTGGGAGGCCTCGAAGGTCGAGGAGCTTCCGGCGCTCGACGCGCTGGCCGCCGACCTCACCGCGCGGATCCCCGCGTCGGGCGCGGCGGGGATCGTGCACGGCGACTACCGGCTCGACAACTGCCTGCTCGACCCGGCGACCCCCGGCCGGATCGCGGCGGTGCTCGACTGGGAGCTGTCGACCGTCGGCGACCCCCTGGTCGACCTCGGCCTGCTGCTCGTCTACTGGACGCAGGAGGGCGACGACCCTGCCTCGGGCGCCGGCCTGCCCTGCGTCACGTGCCTGCCCGGGATGCCGACGCGGCTCGACGTGGCGGAGCGGTACGCCGCCCGAAGCGGCCGCGACGTCGACGACCTGCCCTGGTACGCCGCCTACGGCGCCTTCAAGCTCGCCGTCATCCTCGCCGGGGTCGCGATGCGGGCCCGGGGCGGCTCGATGCTCGGCGACGGGTTCGACGGGCTGGCCGAGCGCGTCCCCGTGCTCGTCGACCTGGGCCGCTCCGCACTGGCCGACGGCGTCGGCGGGGCGCGGTGAGCGTCGCGAGCCGGGAGTGGCGGCTGCGCCGCCGGCCGCAGGGCTGGCCCGTCGCCGACGACGTGGAGCTCGTCGACCGCGACCTGCCCGGGCCGCGGGACGGCCAGGTCCTCGTCCGCAACCTCTGGTTGTCCGTCGACCCGTATGCGCGGGCGGATGAACGCGGGGCAGAGCTACGCGGCGCCGTACGAGATCGGCAAGCCGATGTACGGCGGCGCCGTGGGCCAGGTCGTCGAGTCCACGGTGTCGGGCCTGCCGGCGGGCGTCCTCGTGCGCCACGGGCTGGGCTGGCGGACCCACGCCCTGGTCCCCGCCGCGGCGGCGGAGCCGCTCGACGGCAGGCTGGCGCCGCTGCCCGCGTACCTCGGGGTGCTCGGGATGCCGGGGCTGACCGCCTGGGTCGGCACGTACGACGTCGGCGAGATCCGGCCCGGCGAGACGTTCTTCGTCTCCGCGGCCTCCGGGGCGGTCGGCGCGGTCGCCGGGCAGCTGGCCCGGCTCGCCGGGTGCCGCGTCGTGGGCAGCGCCGGGTCGGCCGAGAAGGTGCGGTGGCTCACCGAGGAGCTGGGGTTCGACGCGGCGTTCGACTACCACGCCGGCGACGTGACCGAGCAGCTGCGGGCGGCTGCGCCGGACGGCGTCGACGTGTACTTCGACAACGTCGGCGGCGAGCACTTGCAAGCCGCGCTCACCTGCCTGCGACCGTTCGGGCGGATCGCCGCGTGCGGGATGATCTCGTCGTACAACGAGCCGCGGCCCGGGCCCGACAACCTGTTCCTGGTCGTCGGCAAGAAGCTGCGGGTGCAGGGCTTCATCGTCTCCGACTCCGCCCACCGCGAGCCCGTGTTCCGGCGGCACGTCGGCGGGCTGCTGCAGCGCGGCGAGATCCGCTACCGGGAGACGGTCCGGGAGGGCATCGAGTCGACGTTCGACGCGCTGCTCGACGTGCTGCGGGGTGGGCAGCACGTCGGCAAGCTGCTCGTGCACCTGGGCGACCCGGTCTGAGTGTCGGCGCGCCCGGTCAGCGCCTGCGCGCGCCGGCGCTGCGCACGGCCGTGGGCCGCAGGTCGATCGTGCGGGGTGGCGCGGGGCGCCGGCCCTTGGCCCGGTACATGGCGGCGTCCGCGTCCCGCAGCAGCGACTCGGCCGTCGCCCGCCCGGGGACGGCGAGGACCGAGCCGACGCTGGCGCTGACGCGTACCTCGCGTCCAGTCAGCCGGTATGGCGGCTCGGCCACCGCGCGGGCCAGCCGGGCCGCCAGCGCGGTCACGTGCTGGGTCACGAGCTCGTCGGCGAGGTCGGCGGGCAGGTCTGCGCAGATGGCGACGAACTCGTCGCCCCCCAGCCGGGCGACGGTGTCCTGCGCACGCAGCACCGCGGGAAGCCGTCGGGCCACGTCGACGAGGAGCTGGTCGCCGGCGGCGTGTCCGAGGGTGTCGTTGACCTCCTTGAACCCGTCGAGGTCGACGAACAGCACGGCCAGCGGGGTGCGGCGGCGGGTGCTGACGAGCAGCTCGTGCTGCAGCCGGTCGAGGAGCAGCGTGCGGTTGGCGAGGCCGGTCAGCCCGTCGTGCAGCGCCTGGTGGGCGAGCGCCTGCTGCGCGCGGATGGCGGCGTCACGGTCCTCGACGACCACCGCGCTCGCCGCGGCGAGGTCGGCCAGCGCCGTGACGAGGAGCCGCTCGTCGTCGGGGAGCGGGCCGGCGCACCGGCGGTAGAGGGACAGCAGGGCGCGCACCCGGCCCCGCCCGGTGACGGGAACGACGGCGCACGAGCGCCACCCGGACTCCACCGCGCGTGAGGGCCACCCCGTCGCGCCGGCGGGGGTCGAGGTCAGGTCGTCGACGACGACCGTGCGCACCTCGGCGAGGGCGGTGCGGGCCGGGCTGGGCCGGTCGTCGTGCTGTCCGATCTCGAGCGCGGCCAGCCCTGGCTCGGTCGCGGCCAGCAGCCGTAGCCCGTCGCCCTCCACCAGGGTGATCGCCGCCCCCTCGACGGAGGGGGCGGCGAGGGCGGCCTCTACGAGGTGCCCCAGCGTGTGCCCGAGCGGCACCCGCTGCTCGGCGTCGGCCAGCAGGCGTCCCGCGAGGCCGGCGAGGGCGGCGGGTGGGGTCGCGTCGACCATGCGGGGCTCCGGGGGGTCAGCCGGAGCCCCGGGTCGAACTCCGTCACGCGGAGGTTACAGGCGGTGGCCGCCCGCGCACCGTCGACGTCCCCGCCGGCCTTCGGACCGCGCACGCCGCTCAGTCGGCCCGATCGGGTCAGTCGGGCAGTCCCTCGCGCATCTGGTGGTCGGCGCGCCCGTGGTCGGGGCTGCCGGCCTCGGTGTGGCCCCCCTCGGCCTGGAGCCGCTCCCGGCTGCGCTGAATCTCCTTCTCGGCCTCCGTGCGGCCGACCCAGCTCGCGCCTTCGACACTCTTGCCGGGCTCCAGGTCCTTGTAGGTCTCGAAGAAGTGCTGGATCTCCAGCCGGTGGAACTCGGCCACGTGGTGGATGTCGCGGAGGTGCTCCATGCGCGGGTCGCCGCTGGGGACGACGAGCACCTTGTCGTCGCCGCCCGCCTCGTCGGTCATGCGGAACATCCCGAGCGCCCGGCAGCGGATCAGGCAGCCGGGGAACGTGGGCTCGTCGAGCAGGACCAGCGCGTCCAGCGGGTCGCCGTCCTCGCCCAGGGTGTCCTCGACGAAGCCGTAGTCCGCGGGGTAACGCGTCGCCGTGAACAGCATCCGGTCGAGACGGATCCGCCCCGTGACGTGATCCATCTCGTACTTGTTGCGCTGACCCTTGGGGATCTCGATCGTGACGTCGAACTCCACGCGCTCTCCTCGACTCGGATGGGCGCGTAGTGTTCCAGAGATCGGCGGGCGAGGGGAGGGACCCCTGTCGCGGTGCCCTGCCGCTCCCCGCCGACGCCGTGGCCCGTCCCTCGCGTCCCCCGCCGTCCGCCGGAGGAGCAGTGCCCGCCGACCCGACCCCCGGCCCCGCCCGGCCGGGCGACCACCATCCGGGCGCTGACGCCAGC
>JALYNB010000042.1 GCA_030773395.1 Actinomycetota bacterium | reverse complement strand
GCTCCTTGAGCCGCTTGATGTGCGACAGGAACCGCGACGCCTTGACCGTGACGACGTAGTCCGGCGGCGTGCGGGCCGCCCAGGACTCGAAGACGGAGCGGTCGGGCAGCCGGTAGAAGGCGTTGTTGACCTCCACGGTGGCGAAGGCGGCCGCGTGGTGCTCGAGCCACAGCCGCTGGGGGAGCTTCGGCGGGTAGAACCGGCCGCGCCAGTCGCGGTACTGCCAGCCGGACGTGCCGAGGTGGACGGGCATGGTCGCGGGCTACCCGGTGCGGCGTGTCACCTCACCATGAAACGCTTTGTCGGCGATCATCCGGGGTACCAGCGGCCCGGCACACTCTTCTTACCTTGGAGGTCTTCGTGACCAGCCCCCGCACCAGCGGCGCCCGCTCCATCAACAGCACCGTCGCGTTGGTCTTCGGTGCCGTCTACGCCCTCGTCGGCGTGGTCGGCTTCTTCGTGTCCGGTGACGTGCCCTTCGCCGGCAAGGAGGGCAACCCGCTGATCCTCTTCGACGTCAACGGACTGCACAACATCGTCCACCTGCTCATCGGCGTGGCGCTCATCGCCGCGTCGAGGCGCACCGACTCCGCCCGCGGCGCCAACCTGGCGATCGGCGCGACCTACGTCCTGCTCGGCGCACTCGGGCCCGTCATCAACGACAGCGCGGTCGACGTCGTCGGGCTCAACGGTGCCGACCACGCCCTGCACCTGGCGTCCGGCCTCGTCCTGGTCGCCACGGCGCTGCTGGCCGACAAGCGGGCGACCTCGCGCGCCTAGCTCGTTCCCGGCGGCGCGCTCCGCACCGGTCGCGGCTCCGACTCGAGTGCCGACAGGCCGTTCCAGGCCAGGTTCACGAGGTGGGCCGCGACCATGTCGCGTCCGGGGGGCGCCTCGGCCTCCAGGTGTACCCGGTCCAGCCACCACTGGCCGACCAACGCGACCTGACCGATCAGCGCCTGCGCGTAGAGACCGGCGAACGCCGTGCGGAACCCGCGGGCGGCGAGCTGCGCCGCCAGGATGTGCTCGACCCGCGCCGCGACGTCGCTGATGAGCGTCGCGAACCCGCTCGACGCGCTGCCGGCGACCGGGGGCTCGCGCACCAGGATGCGGAACCCGTCGGCGTGCTCCTCGACGTACGTCAGCAGGGCGAGCGTCGCCTGCTCCAGCAGCTCGCGCGGTGACGTGCCCACCAGCGCAGCGGTGAACGACCTCAGCAGCGACTGCACCTCGCGGTCGACGACGACCTCGTACAGGCCCTCCTTGCCGCCGAAGTGCTCGTACACGACCGGCTTGCTGACGCCCGCCTCGGACGCGATCTCCTCGATGGACGTGCCGTCAAAGCCCTTGCGGGCGAACAGCGACCGCCCCACCTGGAGCAGCTGCTCGCGGCGCTGCGTGCCGGTCATGCGGACGCGGGGGGCGCTCCGCGGGGCCGGGGAGGTCGTCACCGGGTCAGGCTGTCACGGCGGCGACGTGGGGCGTTCGCGCGGAGGGACGCACGGCTCGCAACGGCGCGGTCACGCGGTCACGCGGTCACGCGGTCCAGGCTCGGTGAGAGGGCGGCACGATGGTGTGCCCGACGAGTCCGCCGAGGACGGGCCGGGCGTACCGGGCGGATTGGGCGCTCGCCGACGGACAAGGTGAGGGGTCGCGGCGTCGTGGGCGCGTCGGTGTGGGTCCGGATGGCGACGGGTGTGTGCGTCGTTCGCCCTGCTGATCGAGAAGGGCCTCTCGGTCGACAACCCCATCGTGCTCCTCATCATCATGTCGACCCTCGCGGTGCCGAAGGAGTACCAGCAGAAGGTGTTCCTGTTCGGCATCGCCGTCGCCCTGGTGATGCGCGCGTTCTTCATCGCCATCGGGGCGGTGGCGATCAGCCTGTTCTCGTACATGTTCGTGGTCTCCCGCCTGTTCCTCATCTGGACGGGCATCCAGCTGGCCCGCCACAAGGACGAGGACCCCGACATCAGCGACAACCGGGTGGTGCAGTTCGCCCGGCCCGGGCTCCCGGCTCGTGGCGAGCGAGAACGGTCAGCGCGTCGTCACGCCGCTGTTCCTCGTGTTCCTGGCGGTCGGGAGCACGGACCTGCTCTTCGCGCTCGACTCGATCCCCGCGATCTTCGGGATCACGCAGGACCGTACCTCGTCTTCACGGCGAAGGCCTTCGCCCTGCTCGGCCTGCGGGCGCTGTACTTCCTGCTGGCCAGGCTGCTGGAACGGCTCGTCTACCGCCCCCTCGGGCTGGCGGTCATCCTGGTGTTCATCGGCGTCAAGCTCATCCTCCGTTCCTCCACGAGGACGTGGACCAGGCGATCCCGCACGTGCCGACGTCGCTCGCTGGGGTCATCATCGGCGTCCTCGTCGTCACGACGATCGCGAGCCTCGTGCGCAGCAGGAGCCACCCCGAGCAGAAGGCGGACTCGGGCTGGCTGCGCGGCCACCACGACCGGGAGAGGGTGCACCACCGGCGGTAGCTGGGATTCGGGCGGATGGTCCGGTCGTCGTCCAGCTTTCGACATCTCGCAGGTCCCGATTCTGTCGGTGGTGGCCGCCAGAATGCGCGTCATGAGCGAGCAGCCAGAGGACCACGTCGAAACAATACCGCTCGCGGAGGCCATATCCGCAGGGCAAGCGCGAACGACAGCGGCGCGGGAGCGCCGCGAGGCCGCCCGCGGGCGGGCGGTGGAGATGCGTTCAGCTGGCGCGTCCTACCACGAAATTGCCGATGAACTGGGTCTGTCCCGCTCGACCGCCTACAACTGGACGCGGGCCGTGGTCGACCTCCCGAGGACGGCGCGCCGGGGGCGCCGCGAGGAGCAGATCCGCGCGGCCCGGTCGCTCCGGCAGCAGGGACGGTCCTACGCCCAGATCGCCGAGCAGGCCGGGGTCTCCGTCGCCACGGTGTACGGCTGGACGTTCGACGTGGTCGTGCGAGGCGACGACGAGCGCGACCTCGGCGGCCGGACCCGGGCGGAGCGGCGGGAAACCTCGAGACGGGCGTGGGAGCCGCGCCAGCGTGAGGCCGAGCGCAGCCGTCAGCAGACGAAGCTCAGCGCGGCCAACGAGATCCGGCCGGCGTCGAAGCGCGACCTGTTCGTGGCCGGACTGACCGCGTACTGGGCGGAGGGCGCGAAGGACAAGCACTACCGCCGTCAGGAGCGGCTGGTCTTCACGAACAGTGACCCGTTCATGATCAGGCTCTTCGCCGACTGGCTCGACCTCCTCGGGGTCGCGCCCGAGCGGCGGCGCTACCGCGTCTCAATCCACGAGACGGCCGACGTGGGGGCTGCCGAGCGCCACTGGTGCGCCCTGCTGGGGCTCCCCGCCGGGGCCATGCAGAGTGCGACCATCAAGCGGCACAACCCCGCGACCAACCGCCTCCGCACGGGCGAGGACTATCACGGCTGCCTCGTGATCAGTGTGCTGCAGAGCGCCGAGCTCTACCAGCAGGTCGAGGGCAGGTGGTACGGCCTGGCCAGTCCCGGCAGGCAGCGGCCGGGAGCGCCTGAGCCCCCCCCGAGGGCGCTAGCATCGCCCGCAAAACCATCCCGGGTCGTCTAGCGGCAAGACACTTGGCTTTGGTCCAAGGTACAGGGGTTCGAATCCTCTCCCGGGAGCGCACTCCCCCCGATCAAATCCGAGTGATCGACGGCAAGAGGCTGCGCAGTGGTAGCTCCCCGGGGCCTCGCTACCCTGCCCGGACCGCCCCCTGCCCGAGGAGTCCCGCGCCGTGAGCATCTCCGCCCCGGCCGCCGTCATCGTCCTGGCCGCGGGTGAGGGCACGCGCATGCGCTCGCGCACCACGCCGAAGGTGCTCCACCGCCTGGCCGGACGCTCGATGCTCGGCCACGTGCTCGCCGCGACGGCCACCCTCGAGCCCGGGCGCACGCTCGTCGTCGTCGGCCACGCCCGCGAGGCCGTCTCCGCCCACGTCGCGGAGGTCGCCCCCGCCGCTCTGCCCGTTGTGCAGGAGCAGCAGAACGGAACCGGCCACGCCGTCCGGGTCGCCCTCGAGGCCGTCGGGCCGCTCGAGGGCACGGTCGTCGTCGTGCCCGGCGACAGCCCGCTCCTCACCGCCGACACGCTCGCCCGGCTCGTCACCGAGCACGAGCGCCTGCACGCCGCCACGACCCTGCTCACGGCCGTCGTCGACGACCCCACCGGCTACGGGCGGGTCCTGCGCGCCCCCGGCGGCGGCGTGACGGGCATCGTCGAGCACAAGGACGCCGACGACGCGCAGCGCCAAGTGCGCGAGGTCGCGACGAGCGTCTACGCCTTCGACGCGGCCCACCTGCGCGACGCCCTCGGGCGGCTGTCCACGGACAACGCGCAGGGCGAGGAGTACCTCACGGACGTCGTCGGGCTGCACGCCGACGCCGGGCTCGCCGTCGCCGCGGTCACCGCCGCCGACCCCACCGAGACGATGGGCGTCAACGACCGTGCGCAGCTCGCCGACGCCGGTACGGCCCTGCGTGACCGGCTCGTCCGCCGCCACATGCTGGCGGGCGTCACGGTCGTCGACCCGGCCACCACTTGGCTGGACGTCACGGTCGAGCTGGAGCCCGACGTCGTACTGCACCCCGGCTGCCAGCTCCAGGGGGCCACCGTCGTGCGGGCCGGCGCCGAGGTGGGACCCGACTGCACCCTCACCGACACCACCGTGGGTGAGGGCGCCCGCGTCCGGCGGGCCGAGTGCGTGAGCGCGGACGTGGGGCACGGCGCGCAGGTCGGCCCGTACACCTACCTGCGTCCCGGCACCCGTCTCGGGCCCGGCAGCAAGGCCGGAGGCTTCGTGGAGATGAAGGCGGCGGAGCTCGGCGAGGGCGCGAAGGTGCCCCATCTGTCCTACGTCGGCGACGCCGAGATCGGGCCGCGGAGCAACATCGGGGCCGCCACCGTGTTCGTCAACTATGACGGCCGTGACAAGCACCGCACCGTCGTCGGTTCTGACGTGCGCGTCGGCAGTGACACCATGCTCGTGGCCCCCGTGTCAGTCGGCGACGGCGCCTACACGGCCGCGGGGTCAGTCATCACGACCGACGTGCCGCCCGGTGCGCTCGGCGTCAGCCGTGCCCGCCAGCGCAACATCGAGGGCTGGGTCGCGCGCAAGCGCGGCGACACGACGGACAGCGGCACGACGGACAGCGGCGGGGGGAACTCCCGGCCGTCCGCGCACGGCTGAGCACAGGGCCCACGGGCCCACAGCACGCAGAGCAGTCCGCCCGAACGGGCGGACGCGACACGAGGGAGTCCTCCGGTGGTCGGAATCCGGTACGAGAGCCGGAAGAACCTCATGCTGTTCTCCGGCCGGGGCTACCCCGAGCTGGCCGACGAGGTGGCCGCCGCACTGGGCGCCACGCCGACGGCGTCGTCGGCGTACGACTTCGCCAACGGCGAGATCTTCGTCCGGTTCAACGAGTCGGTCCGCGGCTGCGACGCCTTCGTCATCCAGAGCCACTCGGCGCCCATCAACAAGTGGCTCATGGAGCAGCTGATCATGGTGGACGCGTTGAAGCGCGCCAGCGCGAAGCGCATCACAGTGGTGGCGCCGTTCTACCCGTACGCCCGGCAGGACAAGAAGCACCGCGGCCGCGAGCCCATCAGCGCACGCCTCGTCGCCGACCTGTTCAAGACCGCCGGCGCCCACCGTCTGATGACCGTCGACCTGCACACCAGCCAGATCCAGGGCTTCTTCGACGGGCCGGTCGACCACCTGTTCGCCCTCCCCCTGCTCGCCGAGCACGTCAAGCAGCGCTGGGGCGGCAGTGACCTGACCGTGGTCAGTCCCGATGCGGGCCGCGTGCGGGTCGCGGAGCGGTGGACGGACACGCTCGGCAGCCCGCTCGCGATCATCCACAAGCGGCGCGACCCCATGGTCGCCAACGAGGTGAAGGTCCACGAGGTGGTCGGTGACGTCCGCGGGCGCACCTGCATCCTCGTCGACGACATGATCGACACCGGCGGCACGATCACCAAGGCCGCGGACGCCCTGTTCGACAACGGCGCGAAGGACGTCATCGTCACCGCCACGCACGGCGTCCTCTCCGGTCCGGCAATGGACCGGCTGAAGAACAGCCGGATCAGCGAGGTGGTCGTCACCAACACGCTGCCGATCCCCGAGGACCGGCGCATCGACAAGCTCACCGTCCTGTCGATCGCCCCGCTCATCGCGCGGGCCATCAAGGAGGTCTTCGAGGACGGCTCGGTCACGAGCCTGTTCGAGGGCCAGGCCTGACCGAGGACGCGACGGAGGAGCGCCCGCAGGGTCAGGCCCCGCAAGCACAGCCTGACCGGCCCCCGGCCACCCGGCCTCCATGCGCGGGGGGCCCTCGGGCGGCGGGTAGACTCGCCCCCCTGCCGCGCCCCGGCCGACCCACGCCGTCGCCGAGGTGCGCCTGCTCCGCACCACCACAAGCCTGCAGTCTGAGGGAGAGCGCCGCCGTGTCCGAGGTCCGTCTGTCCGCCGAGCCGCGCACCGAGTTCGGCAAGGGGGCCGCGCGTCGCACCCGCCGGGCCCAGAAGGTGCCCGCCGTCCTCTACGGCCACGGCACCGAGCCGCGTCACCTGTCCCTGCCGGGGCACGAGTTGTTCCTGGCGCTCAAGGGTGGGTCGAACACGCTCCTGCGCCTCGACCTCGGCAACGGCGACTCGCAGCTCGCGCTCGCGAAGGACGTCCAGCGCGACCCGATCAAGGGCTTCCTCGAGCACGTCGACCTCGTGGTCGTCGAGCGCGGCGAGAAGGTCACGGTCGAGGTGCCGGTCACGATGACCGGCGAGGGCGCGGGTGACGCGATCGTGACGCAGCAGTTGACCACGGTTTCCGTCGAGGCCGACGCCACCCAGATCCCCGACGGGGTCGAGGTGTCCGTCGAGGGCCTGGGCGTGGGCGAGACCGTCACCGCTGGCCAGGTCGACCTGCCCGAGGGCGCCCAGCTCGCCGGCGACTCCGAGCAGATCCTCGTCTCCGCGGTCGCGGCGCCGACGAACGAGGAGATCGACGCCGAGCTCGCGAGCGCGGAGGCCGAGCTCGGCGCTGGGGAGTCCGGTGCCGCCGCGCAGGCGGCGGCGGCCGCGGAGGTCGGCGATGGCGTCACCGACCGCTCGACCGGCGAGGGCGACATCGTCGCCGGCACCGACGACGGCACCGGCCCGGCGCAGGTCCCCGGCGACGAGGACGCGGGCACGAACGCCCGTCCCAGCACAGGCGCCTGACCCGCTGCCGGCTCGGCGCTCCGGCCCGTGAGCGAGGACACCTGGCTGGTGGTCGGGCTCGGCAACCCCGGCCCGTCGTACGCCGGGCACCGGCACAACGTGGGCGTGATGGTGGTCGACCTGCTCGCCGGCCGGGCCGGTGGCCGCTTCAAGGCCCACAAGTCCCGCGCTGACGTCATGGAGGGCCGGCTCGCCGGTGCCCGCGCCGTGCTCGCCAAGCCCAAGAGCTACATGAACGAGAGCGGCGGGCCCGTCTCCTCCGTCGCCGGCTTCTACAAGGTGCCGCCGGAGCGGCTCGTCGTCGTCCACGACGAGCTGGACATCCCGTACGGCGCGCTGCGGCTGAAGCGCGGCGGCGGCGACAACGGCCACAACGGGCTGCGGTCGATCCGCGCCTCGCTCGGCACCGGTGAGTGGCTGCGGGTCCGGGTCGGCATCGGCCGGCCCCCGGGCCGGCAGGACCCCGCCGACTTCGTGCTCCGCGACTTCAGCGCAGCCGAGCGCAAGGACCTCGACTTCCACGTGGACCGGGCGGCGGACGCGGTGGAGGCGCTGATCACCGAGGGCCTGGAGGTGGCGCAGAACCGCTTCCACCAGGACCCCCCGTGACGGCGGCCCCACCGCCCGCGCCGGGGACGCCGCCTGCGCCGCCGCAGCCGGCCGTCCTCGCCCTGCCGACCGCCGCCGCCCTCGTCGTCCTCGCCTCGGCTGCGGTACTCGCGCTGGAGATCGTCGTCCAGCGGCTGGTCGTGCCCTACGTCGGGCTGACGCTCGACACGTCAACCGCGGCCATCGGTGTCGCGCTGGCCGGCATCGCCGCCGGCACGTTCCTCGGCGGGCGCGCGGCGGACCGCGTCGAGCCGCGGCTCACGCTGGGGCCCAGCTTCGCCGCGGCGGGGCTGCTTGTACTGCTCGCCCGGCCCCTCGCCCTGCTCCTCGGGCCCGTGCTGCAGGGCGGCGGGCCGGCGGCCTCCGTCGTGCTCACCACGGTCGCCGTCGGCGCGCCCATCACCGTGCTGGCAGCCGTGCCGCCCGCGGTGATCAAGACCCGCCTGGCGGACCTCGGCGAGACCGGGGCCGAGGTGGGCCGCATCGACGCACTGTCCACGCTCGGCGCGCTCGCGGGGACGTTCGTCACCGGCTACGTGCTCCTCGGGCAGCTGAGCACGACCACGATCCTGGGCGTGACCGGTGCGGTCCTGGTGGCCGTGGGCCTGCTGCTCGTCGGGCTCCGGCGCCGGCTGACCCCGGCCTCCCGGACCCCCGGCGGGAACTACCCGGGCGCGGGGCGGCTCCTCACGCCCGTGCCGCTGGTGCTCCTCGCCGTCGCAGCCGGCGCGGCGCTGGTCGGCGTACGGGGGCCGTGCGAATACGAGACCCGCTACTACTGCGCCCGGGTCGACACGCCGGAAGGGGCGCCCACGCAGCGGCTGCTCCTGCTCGACGACCTCCGCCACGCCCAGGTCGACCTCGCCGACCCGACCGCCCTGCAGTTCGCCTACACGCAGCGGTTCGCCGACGTGCTCGACACGGCCCGCCCGCCCGGCGCGCCGCTCGACGTGCTGCACCTCGGCGGCGGGGGCTTCACGATGCCCCGCTGGCTCGCCGCGACCCGTCCGGGCTCACGCAGCACGGTGCTGGAGATCGACCCGGCCATCGTGCGGATCAACCGCGAGGAGCTGGCGCTCGACAGCGTGCCCGACCTGACGGTGCGCACCGGAGACGCCCGCACCAGCCTCGCCGCCGAGCCGGCCGACGCGTACGACGCCGTCGTCGGCGACGCCTTCGGCAGCCTTTCGGTCCCGTGGCACCTCGCGACGCAGGAGTTCATCCGCGATGTCGAGCGCGTCCTGCGGCCGGAGGGGGTCTTCGTCCTCAACGTGATCGACAACCCGCCGCTGGACTTCGTCCGCGCCGAGACCGCGACGCTCGCCACCGTGTTCGACGAGGTGGCGGTGCTCGCCCGTCCGGGACAGTTGGCGGGGGAGTCCGGCGGGAACTACGTGCTCGTCGCGTCCGACGCGCCCCTGGACACCGCTCGGCTGGAGCGCGACGCGGCGAGCCGCGGCGAGGTGGACGGCGTCGCGGGTGAGGAGTTCGGCGTCGGCGGCCGGGTGCTCACCGACGACGACGCTCCGGTCGACCAACTGATCACGCCGCTGTACGCCGTACGCCGGGGCTGACACCCGGGGCCCGGTCACCACGAACGTCACCAGGGGCCAGGTCACCACGAGCCGGGTCGCACCGTCCGGTCCCCGCCACCGTTGCGGTGGTAGCGCACCTCGACCCCGGGGAGCTGCGCCTGCAGCCAGCGCGCGAGGCCGAGGCCCTCCCGCACCCAGGCCGGCTCCACCTCCGGGCTCTCCCACTGGAAGTCCGTGGTCAGCAGGTCTCGTAGCGGGCGTTCCAGGCGCGCAGTGCCTCGACCAGCGCCGGGTCTACCCCCAGCGCGCCGAGGTCGACGTCACCGCCGCCACCGGTGGAGCGATCCCACACCGGGTCGCGCACGCCGTACTCCGCCATCACGACGACGACCGCGGGGCGGGGCTCCTCGTCATCGTCGGCCACGGGCACAGGATGGAGGCGCCGAGCGGCTCCCGGAGACTGTCGCCCGTCGGGGGCCGCGGACCGGGCGCACTCGGTCACGGCAGCAGGTGCAGCTGCAGGTCGCGCGCGAGCTCGACCGCGCCGCGGTCCCGGAACACCTCGGCGACACAGGCGCGCAGCACGGGGACGGGTGCGCCGCGCGTGTCGGTCATCGTGGGGGCGGCGTAGAGCACCGCCCGGTGCGGGTGGACCTGCGGCGGTGGCGGGTGGTGATTCGAACCGGTTGCCGGTGGGGCCGTAGGACCGGAAGGCGTCCCAGCGTGTCGGGTGGGAGCCGGTCGTGCTGTGGATGCGACCGAGCAGGTGGCCGGGATCGACCTGCGGAGGTGCGCGTCCTGGAGCGGCGGGAACCCGTTCGGATCGGGCGCGGTAGCCGTTCGCTCACGGGAGACCGTGCAGGCCCCGTGCGAGCTCGACGACACTCGCCACGTCCCCGCCGTCGTCGAACCACTCCCGCGGTGCGACCGGCTCGCCGTCGACGACCAGTCGACATTTGGGCGAGGACGGGTCGGCGTCACACGGCCCGCTCACCGGCCGCCGCCTCCCGCTTCTCCCGGTCCGCCTCGTCGAGCAGCGCGGTCAGCGACGTCGCCGAGCCGGTCCGGGTGCCCCACGCGTTGTCGTCCAGTGTCAGCAGCGCCTTGATCCGCACGGGATGAGCAGCGCCGCGTGGATGAACCCGTACGCGATGAACCACAGGAATCGTCAGTCCCGCGTCCGGAACAGCGCGAACAGGCAGTGGAGCACGGCCATGGCCGTGACGGCGTCCAGCTCCGGGACACGGCGAGGTTCACCCTCACCGACTCCCGGGTCAGCGACGCCGCCGCCGCCGGGGTGATGGAGCTGACGGGGTCAGCGACTCGACGTACCGCAGCCTGGTCGTGAGCGGCAACGGGCACGGGCCGGCGGCGTACAACGGGGACGGGCTCCAGCTGAGCGGCAGCCGCGTACAGGTGACCGACGTCGTGACCAGGGGCAACGGCAGCTCCCCGCTGTACGACCACGTACGACGGCCGGCGCGGGCTGGACGGTGCGCTCGACGACCCTCACGGCGCCGCGCTCACAGCAGGCGGAGGCCGGCTGCAAGCTCCGCCCCGCGGGGTGACCGGTCCGGGAAGGGCCGGGGCCGCGCATGCGTCGTACCGTGGGAGTGGCGGCCACCGCTGCCCTGCCCTCCCCGGCACGCCGGGTGCGGGGCCGTCTGTCCTGCCCTGCGAAAGGCACGCCTCCGCGTGAGCACCCTTCCCGGACTCCTCGACGTCGTCCTGCCCGACCCGGCCCTGCGCGGCGCGGTCGAGGCAGCGGCCGCGACCGGCGCCACCCCCTCTCTCGACCTCACGGCCCCACCGGCGC
>JALYNB010000041.1 GCA_030773395.1 Actinomycetota bacterium | reverse complement strand
GGGAACTCCCCCGCGCCCGCGAGTTGCAGCGCGGGGGCCGCGACGTCGGCGAGCGCGGCGGCGGTGGCCGCGACGAGCGCGGGCACGATGTCCTCCGGCACCTCGCCCAGGAAGGTCACGGTCGTGTGCCACCGCTCGGGGCGCACCCAGCGCAGCTCCGGCCAGGCGGCCCGGACGGGGTCGACGGCCGCCACGAGGTGGCGCAGCGCCTCGGGGGGCGGGACGAGGGCGGTGAACAGGCTCACGCCGCGCCCGCCACCACCCGGTCGGGGCCCTCGGGCTCCCCCGCGCCGCTGTCGTCGTACCGGGCCCGGGCCAGGACCGCCGCGACGACCAGCGTCGCGACCAGCGACACGGCGCCGCCGGCGAGCAGGCTGACCCGCGGGCCGGCGACGTCGGCGAGCCAGCCGACGACGGGCGCGCCGAGTGGCGTCCCGCCGAGGAACACCAGCACGTACAGCGCCATGACCCGACCGCGCATCGCGTCGCTGCTCGCGAGCTGCACGGTTGCGTTCGCCGTCGTCGTGAACGTCAGCACCGCCACGCCGGTCGGGACCAGCATCAGGAGGAACGTCTCGTACGTCGGCATGAGGCCGACCGCGACCTCGAGCACCCCGAATACGAGCGCCGCCCCGACGAGCCTGCTCCGCTGCACGCGGCGGCGCCGGGCCGACAGCAGCGCCCCGAGCAGCGAGCCCGCGGCGAGCGCGCCGAGCAGGGCGCCGAAGGCGTCGGGCCCGCGCCCGAAGGTCTCCCGGGCGATGACCGCGAGCGTCAGCTGGAAGTTCAGGCCGAAGGTGCCGATCACCCCGACGAGCACGATCGGCAGGAGCAGGTCCGGGCGGCCTCGCACGTACGCGAGCCCCTCCCGGAGCTGGCCGGGCCGGCGCGTCACGCCGCCGGAGCGGCGCAGCTCGGCCGGCCGTATCGCGAGCAGGCCGCCGAGCACCGCCAGGTAGGTGAGGGCGTTCGCGAGGAACACAAGGCCCGTGCCGCCGGTCGCGGCGATCGCCACGCCGCCGATCCCGGGGCCGACGATCCGCGCGGTGTTGAACGTCGCGCTGTTCAGGCTCACGGCGTTCGGCACGTCGTCCGGGCCGACCATCTCGCTGACGAACGCCTGCCGCACCGGCACGTCGACGACGCTCGCGAGCCCGAGGCAGGCCGCCAGCACGTAGACGTGCCAGAGCGCGACCGCGCCGGTTTCGACGAGCAGCCCCAGCACCAGGGCGAGCAACCCCATCGCGGCCTGCGCCCCCAGCAGCAGACGCCGCTTGTCGAACCGGTCGGCGAGCAGGCCGCCCCACAGCCCGAGCACGAGCAGGGGCAGGAACTGCAGGCCGGTGGTGATGCCGAGGGCGGTGCCGCTGCCGCCGGAGAGGTCGAGCACGAGCCAGTCCTGGGCCGTGCGCTGGGCCCACGTGCCCGACAGCGACACGACCTGCCCGGCGGCGAAGAGGCGGTAGTTGCGGGTGCGCAGCGACCGGAAGGTGCCGCCCGCCGGGTCACGGGTGCTCCGCGCGCCCCGCGCGCTCTGGGTGCCGGTGGGGCTCGGGGCGGGCAGACGGGGCACCCGCCGAGTATGAGGAGCGGTCCGGGCCGCACCGCGAGAGACTGCCCACATGGCCATCCCCCTCACCGGTTACGCCCACGTCCGCCTGACCGTGACCGACATCGCCCGCTCCCGTGCCTTCTACGAGCGGGTGTTCGCCCTCCCCGTGGCCTTCGAGGTGCCCGAGGGGGCAGACGAGGAGACCCGGGCACAGCTCGGGTTCCTCTACGGCGGCGTGATCTACCAGCTGGGCAGCGGGCTGCTGCTCGGGCTGCGGCCCGCCGCCCAGGGCGGCGACCGGTTCGATGAGGACCGCGTCGGCCTCGACCACCTCAGCCTGGCGGTGGCCGACCGCGCCGCGCTGGACCACGCGGCCGCCCGGCTCGACGAGCTGGGGGTCGCGCATGGCGGGGTGAAGGACCTCGGCCGCGCGGCCATCCTCGAGTTCCGCGACCCCGACGGCATCGCGCTCGAGCTCTACGCGACGGACGCGGGCTGACCCCACGCAGGGCATGACGGACGGAACGTCCCCTCCGGCGACCTGACGGACGGCACGTCCGCTCCGCGGACTGAGCCCCGTCCGGACGGTCTCGGCGGGACTACCGTGGGGGCGTGCCCCGCCCCCGTCCCGCCGAGCGTCGTCCCGACCCGCCGCCGCTCGAGGCCGACGAGCCGCGCGTCGCAGCCGTGGGCACGGTGGTGTTCGCGGTCGGGCTCCTGGCCTCCCTGGCGTTCCGCGACCGGCTGGCCGCGGCGGGGCTCGAGTGGATGGTCTGGAGCTGCGTCACCGGGATCGTGCTGGGCCTGGTCGGGTCGGTGTACACGCGCCGGCGCCGGGAGGCGCTGGCCCGCGGCACGGTGCCGGCCGAGCGGGAGGCTCACCAGCCGGAGCTGCCGGTGCGCAAGCCGCACACCGGCGCCCCTCAGGCCGGCGCAGGGCAGCCCGCCGCATCCGGCGTCCCCGGCCAGTCGAGGCCCGCGCGCTGACCGCGGGCGTCCCGCGGCTCAGACGAACGCGCCGATCCCCGTGATCCCGCGCCCGACGATCAACGTGTTGATCTCCCGCGTGCCCTCGTACGAGTAGATGGCCTCGGCGTCGGCCACGAACCGCCCCACGTGGTGCTCGAGCAGCACACCGTTGCCGCCCAGCAGCTCGCGCGCCCAGCCGACCGTCTCCCGCATCCGCGAGGTCGTGTAGGCCTTCGCCAACGACGCCTGCTCGTCGGTCATCTGTCCGGCGTCCTGCAACTGGGAGAGGCGGACCATCATGCACTGCGAGGCCACGGTGTTGCCGAGCATCCGGCCGAGCAGGTCCTGTACGAGCTGGAACGACGCGATCGGCTTGCCGAACTGGTGGCGCTCGGTGGCGTAGCGCAGCGCGTGCTCGTAGGCGCCCATCGCGCAGCCGACGGCCATCCACGCGACCCCGGCCCGCGTCTCCTTGAGCACCCCCGCGGT
This sequence comes from Actinomycetota bacterium, assembly GCA_030773395.1. GTDB lineage: Bacteria > Actinomycetota > Actinomycetes > JALYNB01 > JALYNB01 > JALYNB01. The sequence goes on along the minus strand of JALYNB010000041.1, from coordinate 923 downwards.
GTCCTTGAACGAGTTCGCGCCCTGCAGCCGGTTCTCCTCCGGCACCCGTACGCCGTCCAGCGTGATCAGCGCGTTCTGGACGACGCGGAGCGCCATCTTGTCCTCCTGCTTCTGCGCGGAGAACCCGGGCGTGCCCTTCTCCACGACGAAGCCCTTGACCTGGCCGTTCGCAGCGTCGCGGGCCCAGATGATGACGAGGTCGGCGAACGTCGCGTTGCCGATCCACTTCTTCTGCCCGTCGAGGACCCACGTGTCGCCCTCCCGACGGGCGGTCGTCGTCAGGCCGCCCGCCGCACCGGAGCCGACGTCGGGCTCGGTCAGCCCGAACGCGCCGATCTTCTCGAGCCGGGCCATTGCGGGGAGCCACCGCTGCTTCTGCTCCTCAGAGCCGCAGAGCAGGACCGAGGCGCAGGCCAGCCCGCCGTGGACCCCCTGGAACGTGGCGATCGAGCAGTCGACCCGCGCCAGCTCCATGCTCACCATGCCGGAGAGCAGGTGGGACCTGCCGGGGAATCCGTAGCCGGAGTACGACAGGCCGACGATGTCCAGCGCCGCATACGACGGCAGGATCTCGAACGGGAACTTCGCCCGCGTCCAGTAGGCGTTGATGATCGGCTCGACCTCGCCGCACATGAAGCCGCGGACGCGCTCGAGGAGCTGCCGGTCCTCCTCCGGCAGCATCGCCTCGACCGCGTAGAAGTCGGAGCTGGCCCGGACGCCCGGCGCGCGCTGCGGTCCCGTCATGGCGGGCACCTGCCCCTCGCGCAGCCGCACGATGCACCCCGCCGCGCCGGCGGTCCCCTCAGCCCGGCACGTCGAGGTCGTCCTCCGCCTCCAGCTGCGACGACGCCCGCGGCGACTCCCCGGCGCGCAGCGCCTCCACCACGGCGGCCCGCCGCTCCCACGCGCCGAGCCGCCAGGCC
>JALYNB010000040.1 GCA_030773395.1 Actinomycetota bacterium | reverse complement strand
GTCTGGACAGGCCCGCGTGACCACTATGTGACCAATCGCCTCTCGGGCTACTGTGGCCGCTCGTTGTCGTCGGGCGCCTCGGTGATCGCACCCAGCGTGGCGTCGAGCGCGCGGGCGATGTCGGCGTCGCGGTCGTCGGCGGCATGCTGGTACAGGAGCGCGGCGGCGGGGGAGGAGTGGCCCAGCCGGCGCATGAGCTCCTTGGTTGTTGCGCCGGTGGCCGCGGCCAGGGTCGCGCCGGTGTGGCGGAGCTCGTGCGGCCTGACCGCCGGTAGCCCGATGGCGTCAGCGGCGCGGGGGAAGGTCGAGTTCCAGTTGCTGCGGGCGAGGTAGCCGCCGGAACTGGTGGAGAATACGAGGGCTTCTGGAGAAGCGGGGACATGGTTCTCCAGGTGGTCCTCGAGTACCGCCGCGACGGCGGCCGGCAGAGTCACGGTCCGGTGCCCGCGTCGGTCTTGGGTTCGCCGACCACCCACCGGCCGCCGAGCGTTGGACCGAGCGCGCGACGCGCAGCCGTCCGCCGGGTAGGACGTCGGACCGGCGCAAGGCGGTCGCTTCGTCGAACCGCAGGCCGCCGAAGGCGAGCACGAGCACGAGGGCCTGATAGCGCTCGGTTCTCCGGTCCTTCCCCAGTTGCTCGGCCAGCTGCAGGACCTCGGCCGCGGTGAGCGCCCGGGACGGCCGGGTGGCCTTTAACCTCAATGGCTCTCGCAGCGAAGCGCCGGCCCCCGGCTCGGCGACAGGTGCGCTTGCCCTTGCAGTTCCTCGTCGGTCTCCGTCTTACGTCTTGGCCGCGGTCAGCTCCAAGGCGATCCCGTCGGGGTCCTTGAAATTCAGGACGAAGCCGAAGGACGTGTCCTGTGCCGGGTCGTAGGCCACGCCGAGGTCGGCGAAGCGCTGCTCCCACGCCTGGAGATCCGTGATGGGGACCGCGAACGCAAGATGGTCGAGTCCCACCCGTGTCGGATCGAACGGGCTCCGCTCGCCCTCGTCGTACTCCCGAAGGCCGATCATCAACCCTCCGGGCAGTACGCCCAACACGAACCGCACACCTTGGCTGTTGCCCTCGAACACCGATGACCAGTCGAGCACTCGCTCGTACCAACTCCTGCTGCGCTGGAGGTCGGTGACCGTCACGGCCACATGATTCCCGCCGGTCATCTGCACGGCCCCTCCTCGGGTGCGATCCACTCCTGAGTGCGGTCGGCGGCAGCCGCCTGCCCAACCAAACGTCCAGGCTCCAGAGCTGCCATGCTCCGGTCAAGAGCCGGCGGCCTCGCCGCCTTGGCTGACCGGGTAACGCCCCGACACCGACAGGAGCCATCCCATGACCACTGCCATCCAGGAGCCGCCGGAGGGCGTGCCCGACGCCACGGCGGCCCGCGCCGCCGACCACCTCTGGATGCACTTCGCCCGCCAGGGGCGTCATCCGGAGAACCCCGTCCCGGTCGTCACCCGCGGCGAGGGCGCCTACCTGTGGGACAACCGGGGACGGAAGATCCTCGACGGCCTGTCCGGACTGTTCGTCGTCCAGGTCGGGCACGGGCGCCGGGAGCTGGCCGAGGTCGCCGCGAAGCAGGCCGCCGAGCTCGCGTTCTTCCCGGTGTGGGGGTACACGACCCCGGTCCAGGCCGAGCTCGCCGAGCGCATCGCCCACCTGGCGCCCGGCGACCTGAACCGAGTCTTCTTCACCACCGGCGGCGGGGAGGCCGTGGAGTCGGCGTGGAAGGCCGCCAAGCAGTACTTCAAGCTCATCGGCAAGCCGCAGAAGCACAAGGTCATCAGCCGTGCGGTGGCCTACCACGGCACCCCGCACGGCGCCCTGGCCATCACCGGCCTGCCGGCGATGAAGAAGGACTTCGAACCGCTGGCTCCGGGCGGGTTTCGGGTGCCGAACACCAACCTCTACCGGCATCCCGAGTTTGCCGACGACCCCAAGGCGTTCGGCCTTTGGGCGGCCAACCGGATCGAGGAGGCGATCCTCTTCGAGGGTGCCGACACCGTGGCGGCGGTGTTCCTGGAGCCGGTGCAGAACTCCGGTGGCTGCCTCACCCCGCCACCCGGGTACTTCGACCGGGTGCGCGAGATCTGCGACAAGCACGACGTGCTGCTGGTATCCGACGAGGTCATCTGCGGCTTCGGCCGGCACGGCACGATGTTCGCCTGCGAGAAGTTCGGCTACACGCCGGACATGATCACCTGCGCCAAGGGGATGAGCTCCGGCTACGGCCCCATCGGCGCGATGATCGCCTCCGAGAAGGTCATCGAGCCCTTCCTGCGGCCGGGGGTCGCCTTCCCGCACGGCTACACCTTCGGCGGGCACCCCGTCTGCGCGGCGATCTCGCTGGCCAACCTCGACATCATGGAGAACGAGGGCCTCAACCAGCGGGTGCTCGATAACGAGGCGGCTCTCGGCTCGACGCTGCACAAGCTCCGGGACCTACCGATCGTCGGCGACGTCCGGGGTGACGGCTACTTCTGGGCCGTCGAGCTGGTCAAGGACAGGGCCACGCGGGAGACGTTCGACGCCGCGGAACGGGAGCGACTGGTGCGTGGCTTCCTGCCGGGGGCCCTGTTCGACAACGGCCTGTATTGCCGGCCCGACGACCGCGGCGACGTGGTCGTGCAGGTGGCGCCGCCGCTGATCTGCGGGCAGGCGGAGTTCGACGAGATGGAGCAGATCCTGCGCACCACGCTCACCGAGGCGCAAGCCCTTCTCTGACACCAGGTAGTGCGCCAAGGCGGATTTGGCACGCATGACTGGCCCGGCGCGGGACACACCCCGGTTAGCGTGAACGACGGGTCCATCACGGGGGACCTGCACCAGCACGTTTGGTGGCCGATACTCGATCGCCGACGCCACCTGAACGGCATCCTGGCTCTCCGTGGGGCGGAACTCTCCGCGATACTCGAGGGCGGCGCGGTGGTGAGCGCCCCCGGGCCGCGGGTCGTGGCCCGTGCCCTCGCCTCCAGATCAGGGGCATCGGCGACGGGGGTGAGCGTGGCGGCCGAGGGCGTGCGCACCCTCCGGCGCGCGATCGTCCAGGCGCAGCAGTCCTGCGCCCTGGCCCAGCGGCACGGCGGTGGAGCGGTCTTCTCCGACGAGTCCAGGGGCACGCACGGCTACCTCATGGCCCTGCAGAGTCGCGACGACGTGGAGGAGTTCCGCCACACACTGCTGGGGGTTCTCGAGCAGTACGACAAGACCCACGACGCGGCTCTGGTCGCGTCCCTCCGGACCTTCCTGGCCGACGGTGCCCGATGGCAGCAGACCGCTGCCATGCTGCACATCCACGTCAACACGCTGCGGCACCGACTGGCGCGAGTCGAGCAGCTGACCGGCCGGAGGCTCGAGCGCATGTCCGACCGCGTCGACTTCTGGCTGGCGCTGCAGGCGTCACGGACGGAGCCCTGACGGCGGCTCCTGCCAGGCGGGGCCGGACGGTGCCGCCGACATCGCGGAGACCGTGGAGGATCGTGGCCGGCACCCCGCCGGGGCGCCCTCGTCATGGCACCCGGTGTTGACCCCGGTCGGGCAGAGAGAGGAGCGCCGTGCGCATCGCCCTGTTCCAGGGACCAGGCGAGACGGCGGACCCGGAGGCAGGCCTGGCGGCGATCGCCGAGGCGGCTGCGGACGCGGCCGCGGCTGGCGCGTGCCTGCTGGTCACCCCAGAGATGTCGGTGACCGGCTACGCGATCGGCCCCGAGATGTCGGCCGCCTGGGCGGAGCCCGTGCCCGGACCACTCACCGGGAGGGTCGCCGACATCGCGGCCCGGACCGGCCTGGCCATCGCCTACGGGCACCCGGAGGCACCGCTGGGGGTGTGGCCAACACCGTGCAGGTCGTGGACCGGGACGGGACGCGGCTGGCCGGGTACCGCAAGGCGCACCTCTACGGTGACGTCGACCGACGCGCCTTCATCCCCGGCGACGTGGGGGTGGTGCAGTTCGGGCTCGACGGGCTTGTCGTGGGGTTGGTGATCTGTTACGACGTCGAGTTTCCCGAAGCCGTGCGGGCCCACGCGCTGGCGGGCACCCAACTGCTGCTGGTCCCCACGGGACTCATGGACCCCTACGGTGCCGTCAGCTCGATCCTGGTGCCCGCGCGGGCCTACGAGAGCCAGGTGTTCGTCGCCTACGTCAACCGCATCGGTCGCGAAGGCGAGTTCACCTACTGCGGAGCCAGTTGCGTGGTGGCGCCCGACGGCACGGAGCTGGCCCGCGCCGGACGGGATCAGGAACTGCTACTGGCCGACGTCGACGCGGCGGCGCTCCACGCCTCCCGCAAGCTGAGCACCCACCTGGCCGATCGCCGGCCTGAGCTGTACCCCTAGCCGGTCGACCGACGACGAGGGGGGCGCGCCAGGCTCCGTCCGCACGCCCCGGTCAGTCGGTGAAGCGGACGGCGTCCAGCCGACGGCGGTCGACCCCGGACGGTGAAGACGTCGACCCTGCTGTAGTAGCCGGTCGGGCCGAAGTTCTGCCGCTCTTCAGCCCCCCGGCGCGGGTCCAGGTCGGCCGCCAGGGGACGTTCCGCGCCAGGACCGGCTCGACGGTCCATGACCCGTCGGATCGGCGATCCGACCCGCCGCGGCAGTAGTCGGTCACCTGGGCCTCCTGCAAGTGCGCGGAGAGCGGGACGCCTCGGGCGCATCCGACAGCGAGATCAGGCCGTTGACCGCGAGGGACAACACCCGACCCTCGAAGGCCAGGAACCGGGTGATGTCAGTGTTTCTCGGGGATTGCCGGGAGCGTCGAGGGTTCGATCGAGATCACTACGCAGCTTGGCCGAGCACGAGCACCGAGCGGGGGGTGCCAGGGCGGCGCATCGGAGCTCCGGCGGTGGACACCTCGGCACCTGGCCCGGGGCCCGCGAGTCCGGCACAGTCGGGCGGTCGCACACGTCGAGGGAGCGCGCATGTCCGTACCGCAGATGCCCTACTGGGTCGCCGGCGCCCCACGCAGCGGGGACGAGGGTCTCGAGGTGTCCTCGCCGCACGACGGGAGAACGGCCGGTCGGACGACGCAGGCGACGTCCGCGGACGTCGAGGCGGCGGTCGAGGCGGCCGCCCGGGCCGCGTCCGCCTGCGCCGGTACGCCCGCGCACGTCCGCGCCGCCGCTCTCGACCATGTCTCGCAGCGACTCGCGGAACGCGGCGAGGAGGTCGCCGCGCTCATCACCGCCGAGTCCGGCAAGCCCCTCAAGTGGGCCCGGCTCGAGTTGTCGCGCGCCGTCTCGACGTTCCGCTGGGGGGCGGAAGAGGCCCGGCGGTGGTCCGGCAGCCTCCAGCGGCTGGACACCGATCCGGCCGCGACCGGGCGCATGGCCCTGATCCGACGGGCGCCGCGCGGTCCGGTGCTGGGGATCGCGCCCTTCAACTTTCCGCTCAACCTGGTGGCGCACAAGGTGGCGCCGGCGATCGCGGTCGGGGCGCCCATCGTGCTCAAGCCAGCGCCGGCCACGCCGCTGTCCGCGCTGCTACTCGGCGAGATCCTGGCCGAGACCAAGCTGCCGGCCGGGGCGTGGTCGGTGCTGCCTGTGCCGAACGAGGTGGCGGCCGAGCTGGTCCGCGACCCGCGGCTGCCCGTCGTCTCCTTCACCGGCTCCGTGCCGGTCGGCTGGTCCATCCGGGACGCCGTCCCGCGCAAGCACGTCACCCTCGAGCTGGGCGGCAACGCGGCCGTGGTCGTGGCGCCGGACCAGGACGACGACGCGCTCGCGTACGCCGCAGGGCGGATCGCCACGTTCGCGATGTACCAGGCCGGCCAGTCCTGCATCTCCGTCCAGCGCGTCTTCGTCCACCGCGAGGTCGCCCGCACGCTGACCGACCGCGTCGTCGAGGCGGTGCAGAAGCTGGTCACCGGCGACCCCACCGACCCGGCCACCGACGTCGGGCCGCTGATCGACGAGCAGGCGGCCCGCCGGGTGGAGGGCTGGGTGCAGGAGGCCGTCGCCGGCGGGGCCCGGCTGCTGGCCGGCGGCAGCCGCGACGGCGCCGCCTACTCCCCGACGGTCCTGGCCGACGTGCCGGCCACCGCGAAGGTCGCCTGCGAAGAGGTCTTCGGGCCGGTCGTCGTCGTCGACACCGTGGACTCCGTCGACGAGGCCTTCATCCGGGTCAACGACAGCCGCTTCGGGCTCCAGGCCGGCGTCTTCACCCACGACCTGCAGCTGGCGTTCCGCGCCGCCCGCGAGCTGCAGGTGGGCGGCGTCGTCATCGGCGACGTCCCGAGCTTCCGCGCCGACCAGATGCCCTACGGCGGCGTCAAGGACTCCGGCGTCGGTCGCGAGGGTGTCCGCGCCGCCATGGAGGACCTCACCGAGGAGCGGGTGCTGGTCTTCACCGGCATCGACGTCTGACGTAGGACCCCTCCGCCGCCCACCCGCGCCCGCTCGAGGTGGGGCCCTTGTGGAAGGCCCGGCCTCAGGCCTCGGGTGCGGGAGAAAGGTGCTCGTGCACGGCCAGCCAGCGGCCGTCGTCCTGACGGCGGAAGACGATCGTCTCCTGCTCGTGCAGCACGGACGTCCCGCCCGACGCGGTGACCGTGGTGCGCACCCGGTGGGTCAGCACCGCCGTGTCCCCGTGCACCCGGACGTGGGTGTCGCTCGTGCTGCAGTCGAGGACGCCGAACTCCTGCTCCTCCTCCCAGCGAGCCCACTCGCACCGGTAGTCGGCGGTCGAGGGTAGGAGATCCTCGGTCGAGTGGAAGAGGAACGTCGCGTCCGGCGTGAAGCAGGCGAAGTACGCGTCCAGGTCGCCGCGGCCGAAGGCGGCCACGAGGGTGTCCGCGGCTCGTCGGACCTCGTCGACGGCGGTCACCGGCGGGGAGCCATGGCCGACACCAGTTCGTAGGCCACGTGCGCCGCCGCGATGCCGGTGATCTCGGCGTGGTCGTAGACGGGCGCCACCTCGACCAGGTCCGCGCCGACCAGGTTCGTGTCGGAGAACGAGCGCAGGATGGCCAGCAGCTCGCGGCTGGTCAGCCCCCCGGCCTCCGGGGTCCCGGTGCCCGGGGCGAAGGCGGGGTCCAGGACGTCGATGTCGACCGACACGTAGACCGGTCGGTCCTCCACGCGGGCCCTGATCCGCTCGATGACGCCACGGATGCCGAGGTCGTCGGCCTCGCGGGCGTGCACGACCTGGAATCCGAGGTCGCCGTCCTCGAGGAGATCGCGGTCGGACTACAGCGGGCCCCGGATGCCCACGTGTTGGCAGCCGCTCCGGTCGAGCAGGCCCTCCTCGGAGGCCCGCCGGAACGGCGTGCCGTGCGTGTAGTCGGCACCGAAGTAGGTGTCCCAGGTGTCCAGGTGCGCATCGAAGTGCACGACCGCGACGGGGCCGTGCACTGCGTGCAGCGCGCGGAGCAGTGGCAGGGCGATGGTGTGGTCGCCGCCGATCGTCAGCAGGCGGCCGGTCCGCTCCAGCAGGTGGCGGGCGCCGGCCTCGACCTGCCCGATGGCCTGCTCGATGTCGAAGGGGTTGACCGCGAGGTCGCCGGCGTCCACCACCTGCTGCGCCGCGAACGGCTCGACGTCCTGCGCCGGGTTGTAGGGCCGCAGCAGCCGGGAGGACTCGCGCACGTGGGCCGGCCCGAACCGGGCCCCGGGCCGGTAGCTGACGCCCGAGTCGAACGGCACGCCGACCACGGCGACGTCGACGTCGGACACCTCGTCGATGCGGGGCAGCCGGGCGAACGTCGGCGGGCCGGCGAAGCGCGGGACAACCGTCGCGTCGACCTGGCCGAGGCGGCCGTCCCGCGCGATGCGCTCGACCATCAGGCGACCGGCTCCTGGGGACGCCGGCCGGCCCGGTGCACCGAGGCCCACGGGTCGTCAACCACCTCGGTCGCCTCGCCGTCGGCTGCCGGGACCCACCGGGGCCCTTCGGGACCGAACACGTACCGCGGCTCCGGGAAGGCGAACAGCAGCGCCAGGTAGATCACCGCAGCCAGGCCGAGGGACACCGGGAGGCTGACGTCGATGCCGCCGGCGACCGCGTTGCGGAACGGGCCCTCGATGAGCGGCGGGTAGTTGGCGAAGAGCAGGCCGGCGATCGCCGCGGGGATCCAGGCCGCCATGCCGCGCCAGTTGACGCCGTGGCTGAACCAGTACCGGCCGCCCGTGCGGCCCTGGTTGAAGACCTGCACGTCCTCCGGCGAGTAGTGGCCGCGCCGGACGACGTAGCCGATCATCATGATGATCATCCAGGGCGTCGTGCAGATGACGATCGCGCCGATGAAGGCGTTGACGCTGCCTAGCAGGTCGAAGGCGAGCCGGCCGACCAGGATGAAGACGAAGGCGAGCGAGCCGATGAACAGCGACGCCTGCACGCGGCTGAGCCGCGGGAACACCGAGGAGAAGTCCAGCCCGGTGCCGTAGAGCGAGGTCACGCCGGTGGACATTCCGCCCAGGAACGCGACCACGATGAGCAGCACCGCGTACCAGAGCGGGGAGGCCTGGATCAGCCGACGACGTAGTCGTCGCCGGAGACCAGGGTCGCGGTGGCGACGCCGAAGAGGAACGGGACGAGCGTCGCCAGCTGGCCGAGGAAGGTCGCCGACAGCAGCCGCGACGTGGGGGTGCCCGCGGGGATGTAGCGCGACCAGTCGCCGAGGAAGGCGCCGAAGCTGATCGGGTTCCCCATGACGATGAGCGCCGAGAGGATGAACGTGGGCCAGAAGCTCCCGAGGGCGTACGCCTCGGGACTCGGGTCGTAGCCGAAGTCGAAGAGAGCCGCGTAGGCGACGATGCCCAGCAGGAACAGCGCGGTGTTGGCCAGGACGACGACCTTGTTGACCAGCAGCATGAACTGGTAGCCGTAGATCACCACGACGATCACCAGCGCGCCGAGGACGGCGTAGATCAGACCACGCAGCAGGTCGGAGTCGCCGACCCCGAACAGCCGGGTGGCCGCGCCCACGTGGCGTCACCGCTTACCCAGACCGAGATCGAGTAGAAGGCGATCGCGGTGAGCAGGGAGAGGAACGAGCCCAGCACCCGCCCGCGGACGCCGAAGTGCGCGCCGGAGGAGACCGCGTTGTTCGTGCCGGTGCGGGGGCCGAACAGGCCCATCGGCATGAGGATCAGCGCGCCGACCACCACGCCCAGCAGCGTGGCCAGCACCGCCTCCACCAGCGACAGGCCCAGGAGCACCGGGAAGGTGCCGAGGATGACCGTGGCGAAGTGTTGGCGCCGCCGAACTGGATGCGGAAGAGGTCGAAGGGTCGCGACGTCCGCTCGGCGGCCGGTATCGTGTCGATCCCGTGCTGCTCGCCTCGGTGACGCGCGGCCGGCGCGCGTCCGCCGCCAGGCCCGCGAACTCGGCTCCGCTCACGTGCACCTCCGGGGGAAGCGGTGACTCAGGGCCACCGCGGTGGGCAGAGGTTAGTGGCACAGTTGCCTGTGAGACAACGTTTGTTGCCCGCAGTTTCGGTACGGCATGCTCCCGGGTGACGACGAGACGAGGGGGAGCCGTGGCAGGAGAGGTGCGTCGGCTGGCCAGGCCGCACGACCCGGCCGAGGCCCTCATCGGCGCGCGGCTGCGGGCTGCCCGCCAGACCGCCGGGCTGACGCTCGCCGCCGTCGCCGAGGAGGCGGGCCTCACCAAGGGCTTCCTCAGCCGGCTCGAGCGCGACGATGTCTCGCCCTCGGTCGCCTCGCTGGTCACCGTCTGCGGGATCCTGGGCATCGGGGTCGGCCAGCTGTTAGGCGCCCGAGACCTCGCTGGTCCGCGGCGACGAGGCGCCCCCGATCAACTTCGGCGGGGAGGGCCTGCGCGAATACCTGCTCACGGCTAGTTCCCAGCGGCAGCTGCAGGTCATCCGCTCCCTCGTGCAGCCGGGTGGCGGCGGAGGCCCCGAGCTCTACTCGCTGGCCTGCGAGGCGGAGTTCGTCTACGTGGTGGCCGGTCAGCTCCGCCTCCTGCTGCCCGGGGACACGGTGGACCTGGCCGCCGGTGACGCCTTCACCATGCCGGGCGCGACCCCGCACACGTGGCTCAACCCCTCCCCGGACGCCACGGCGGAGGTGCTGTGGGTCCTCAGCCCGGCGCCCTGAGCGGCGCATGTCCAGGGAGGTTCGCGTGACCGGTGCCGAGCCCTCGCCCGTGCGGGACGTCGTCGACCTGTCGCACTTGCTCGAGGACGGCATGCCGGTGTACCCGGGCGACCCGGTGGTGGGCATCCGGCCGGCCACCACGATCGGGGACCACGGCTACAACGTGCTGCACGTGCAGATGGGCTCCCAGACCGGCACGCACGTCGACTCGCCGTACCATTTCCTCGAGGACGGCGCGCGCATCGACGAGCTCCCGCTCGAGCTGTTCCTCGCGCCCGCGGTAGTCGCCGACGTCCGCGGGAAGCCTCCGCACGCCCCCATCACCTGGGCCGACCTCCTCCCCATCGCCGACCGGCTGGCCGCCGGCCGCATGTTGCTGCTGCACACCGGCTGGGACGCCCACTGGGGGACCGACGCGTACTTCGACCACCCCTTCCTCGACGGCGAGGCGGCCGAGCGCGTCGTCGCCGCGGGAGTGCGGACCATCGGACTCGACGCGCTGAGCCTCGACGAGACGGTGCCGGACGGGGAGCCGCCCGGAGGCTTCGCCGCGCACCTGGCCGTCCTGGGCGCCGGCGGGGTGATCGTCGAGAACCTGCGCGGCCTGGAGCGCCTCCGGTCGCCCCAGCCGGTCGTCAGCGTCCTCCCGCTGCGCCTGGCGGGTGCCGACGGCGCCCCGGTCCGTGCGGTCGCCTTCGACATCCCGTCGGACCTCGACATCGCCTCGGACGTCGTCCCGGATCGTCGCTAGGTGCGGTAGTCAGGGGCGCAGCGGTCCGCCCCGCCCGACGGTGAGCAGCTGGCCGACCACGGCGCCGGCCGCCGGGCTGCAGAGGTAGGCCACGGCGGATGCGACCGTGGCCGCGTCGGCGGGGTCCGCCGGGTCGACCACGACCTGGTTGACGGTGATGCCGTCGGGTCCCAGATCGCGGGCCAGCGTCTTGGTGAGCGCGACCAGCGCGCCGGAGAGCGCCGCCGCGGCCGAGGAGCCGGGCCGGTCGGCCGGGAACCAGCCGGCACCCACGAGGACCACCCGGCCGGCCTCCGACCGGCGCAGCGCCGGCACGGCCGCGCGCACGGCCTGGAAGGCGGGGCGCAGCCCGGCGGACACGTCGGCGTACCAGCGGGCGACGTCCCCGCCGACGAAGGGGCCGGCCGGCGGTGCGCCGACGACGTGCACCAGTGCGTCGAGCGTCCCCTCCAGGCCGGGAACCGCGGTGAACCCGTCGGCCGCCAGCCGGTCGCGGACGGCGGTCATGAGGCCCAGGTCGTCGCCGGAGACGAGGGCCGCGCGGTCGGCCATCAGATCGTCGCTCCGGCGTTGGGGGACAGGACCTGTCCGGTGACCGTCGGTCCGCACTCCAGCAGGAAGACGACCGCGGCCGCGATCTCGTCCGGGCGGACCAGCCGCTGCACCGGGAGGGTCCGCAGGAAGTCCGCCGCCCGCCAGGGTGAGTCCGCCTCCAGCATCGGCGTGTCGGCCGCGCCGGGGGCCACGCTGTTCACCGCGATCCCCGCCCCGGCCACCTCGCCGGCAAGGGCGCGGGTCAGGCCCACGATCGCCCCCTTGCTGGCTGCGTAGTGGGCGTCGCCCTGGCTGCCGCCGACGCCGAGGTCCGAGGAGACGGTGACGACGCCGCCGCGTCTGCGGGCCACCATCCCGTGCAGCACCGCGGCGCAGACGGTGGCCGTGCCGGAGAGGTTCACCGCCAGCATCCGGTCCCAACGGGCGTCGTCGATCTCCTCCACCGGCGCCATCTCGTAGATGCCCGCGGCGGTGACGAGTTCCGCCACGGGCCCGAGCTCGCGCTCCACCCGGGCGACGGCCGACGTCACCGCGGCCCCGTCGGTGACGTCCACCTCGATCCCGAGGTCCAGCCCCTCGCTCGGGCGCAGGTCCAGGCCCGCGACCCGCCGCCCCCCGGCCTGCAGGGCCGCGGCGACGGCCGCGCCGAGACCCCGGGCCGCGCCGGTGACGACGGCGACCGGCGCCGTCACGCCGTGGCGGCCGTGAACGCGGCGTCCAGCACGTCGAGCCCCTCGCCGAGCAGGTCCTGGCCGATGACCAGCGGCGGGAGGAAGCGCAGCACGTTGCCGTACGTACCGGCGGTCAGGACGACGACGCCCTCGGCGTGGCAGGCGCGGGCGACGGCGGCCGTCAGCGCGGTGTCCGGCTCGTCGGTGCCGGGACGGACCAGCTCGATGGCGATCATCGCGCCGCGGCCGCGGACGTCGCCGATGGCGGGGACGCGCTCCTGCAGCGCCCGGAGCCGCAGCAGCATGGTGGCGCCGATCGAGCGCGCGGCCGCCGCGAGGTCCAGCTCGCGCATCGTCTCGATCGACGCCAGTGCCGCGGCGCACGCAATCGGGTTGCCGCCGTAGGTGCCGCCCAGCCCGCCGGCGTGCACGGCGTCCATCAGCTCGGCCCGGCCGGTGACGGCGGCCAGCGGCAGCCCGCCGGCCATGCCCTTGGCCAGGGTCACCAGGTCGGGGACGACGCCCTCGTGCTCGCTGGCGAACCAGTCGCCGGTGCGGCAAAAGCCCGTCTGCACCTCGTCGGCGATGAACACCGACCCGTTCTCCCGGCACCACTCCGCTACGGCGGGGAGGAAGCCCGGCGCGGGGACGACGAAGCCGCCCTCGCCCTGGATCGGCTCGATCAGCACAGCGGCGACGTTGCCCGCGCCGACCTGGGTCTCGATCTGGCGGAGCGCCCGGGCGGCGGCGTCCGCGCCCGACGTGCCGGGCGCGTCCCGGAACGGGTAGCTCATCGGCACCCGGTGGACCTCCGGCGCGAACGGGCCGAAGCCGTGCTTGTACGGCATGTTCTTGGCCGTCAGCGCCATCGTGAGGTTGGTCCGGCCGTGGTAGGCGTGGTCGAACACCACGATCGCCGGGCGGCCCGTCGCGTAGCGGGCGATCTTGACGGCGTTCTCCACGGCCTCCGAGCCGGTGTTGAACAGCGCCGACCGCTTCTCGTGGTCCCCGGGGGTGACCCGCGCCAGCTCCTCGGCGACGGCGACGTAGCCCTCGTACGGCGTGACCATGAAGCAGGTGTGAGTGAACGCCTCGACCTGCTGCTGCACCGCGGCGACCACCCGGGGGGCGGCGTTGCCGACGTTGACGACGGCGATGCCGGCCCCCAGGTCGATCAGCGAGTTGCCGTCCACGTCCTTGAGCACGCCGCCGCCGGCCCGCTCGACGAACACCGGCAGGGTGGTACCCACGCCGGAGGAGACGGCGGCGGTGCGCCGCGCCATCAGCTCCCTGGAGCGGGGCCCGGGGATCTCCGTGACCAGCCGGCGCTCCTGCGACAGGGACACGGTGGGAGCGAGCAGATCGGTCACGGGCACTCCTCCGGTGCGGAGGCCCCGCACATCCCCCGGGCGGGGCGGGACCCTCGTCCCAGTGTCGCGGCGGAAGGGGCCGCGTCGGTAGTGTCCGGATAGGCGCGTCGTGCGGGTCGAATTGTCCACACCGGCGTGCTACGTCGTCCCGTCGACCGACCTGGAGCCCCCGTGCCCGTCACTGTCGCGGACCTCCTGGCCAACCCGGCGCTGGACCTGCGCCTGCACACTGCTGCCGCCGCGGTGGACCGGCCGATCTCGTGGGTGCACGTGAGCGAGCTGCCCGACCCCACCCCCTTCCTGGAGGGTGGTGAGCTGCTCCTGACGACGGGGGTGGCGCTCCGCGACGGCGCACCCGCTGAGCCCTACGTCGCCCGGTTGGTCGAGGCCGGGGTCGTCGGCCTCGGGTTCGGCACCGGGCTAGGTCAGTGCGAGGTGCCCGCGGAGCTGGTCGCGGCAACCGAGGCGCGCGGCCTGGCGCTGCTGGAGGTGCCGCGTCCGACGCCCTTCATCGCGATCTCACGCACGGTGTCGGCCGCACTCGCCGCCGACGAGTACGCCGGCGTCGCACGGTCCGCCTCCGCCCAGCAGGAGCTGGTCCGCGCGGCACTGGCTCCCGGCGCGCCCGCCACGCTGCTCGACCGGCTGGCCCGGCAGGTCGGTGGCTGGGTCCTGCTCCTGGACGCCGCCGGCGCCACTCTCGAGGCGGTTCCCGCGTCCGTGGCCGGCCGGGCGGCGCGGCTCGCAGCCGAGGTCGACCGCATGCGCGGGATGCGGGCCCCGGCCGGCGCTGCCCTCTCCGGACCGGGGGAGACGGTGCTGCTGCAGTCGCTGGGCAACGGCTCCCGGACGAGGGGCTTCCTCGCCGTGGGACGGCCCGACGCGTTCCCCCCGGCGGAGCGGCACGTCGTCAACGCCGCGGCGCTGCTGCTCACCCTTCGGCTCGAGCAGTCCCGTGCGCTGGACAGCGCCATGGCGGCGCTGCGCGCGTCCCTGCTGAGACTGCTGCTGGCCGGGGAGGACGCCGCCGTCACCGACGTGGTCCAGGAGCTCGGCACCCAGCTGCCGGCCGAGCCCCTGGTCGTCGTGGGGGTTGTGGGCACCGGCGCGCAGCGGGCCGCCGCCGTCGACGTGGTCGCCGACGCCTCCGCGCAGGAGCACGCCGCACTCTTCTCCGCGGAGCTCGACGAGATGCTGGTGCTCCTGGTGCCGGCCGATGGGCCCGTCGCGGCGCAGCTGCACGACCTCGCCCGCCGGGTGCCGGGTGCGGCGTTCGGCACGTCGGCGCCCCAGCCGTGGGCGGGTCTGGCCGGTGCCGTGCGGCAGGCCCGGCAGGCGGTCGAGCACGGCCGCGCGCGCTCGAGAGAGGTCACCGCGTTCGCCGACCTGGCCGCCTCCGGCCTGTCGTCCCTGCTGGACCCGCGAGGCGCCCGGGCCTTCGCGGAGTCCCTCCTCGCGCCCCTGGTCGCCGCCGACCGTGCCGGCGCAGGGAACCTCGTCCAGTCCCTGCGCGTGTGGCTGGCCCACCACGGCCAGTGGGAGCCGGCCGCGGCCGCCCTCGGCGTGCACCGGCACACGCTACGCAAGCGGATCCGGCGGGCGGCGGACCTGCTCGGCCGGGACCTCGACGAGCCGGGCATGCGCGCGGAGCTCTGGGTAGCGCTGCACCCGCTGGGCTGACCCCGCGGTGATGTCTTCGGCCGGGACGGGACCAGACCGGGCCCTTGACGCCGACGCCGCGGCCGGCCTCCATCCCCGGTGGGACGGTGCTCGCCCCGCCCCCCGCAACACACCGGTGGCCCAGCGGCGGAACGGGAGCTCGCGCCTCCCGCCGACGCTCGATCGCCTCGAGCACCGTCTTCCGGCCCTTGCTGAGGTCCTGCTCCACCCTCTCCGCGCGGTCGAGCTGCGACCGGCAGCCAAGCAACGCGACCATGCGGCGGGCCTCGGCCGGGCTGGAGGCCGCGGCGGTCGGCGTCCCGGTGGTGGCCTCGGCGGTCGTCCGGAGGTGGCG
>JALYNB010000039.1 GCA_030773395.1 Actinomycetota bacterium | reverse complement strand
TCCCGCCCGACCTGCGCTGGCAGCCCGAGCTGTGGCGGCGGCTGCGCGAGCGGGTCGGCGTCCCGAACCCGGCCGAGCTGCTCGACCAGGCGTGCGCAGCGCTGCGCGAGGACCCGGGCGACGCCGTCCCGGAGCGGATCAGCCTGTACGGCGTCAGCCGGCTCGACACGCCCGGCTACGAGTGCTGGCCGCGCTCGCCGAGCAGCGCGACATCCACCTGTGGCTCAACCACGCCAGCCCCGCGCTGTGGCAGGCCCTGCAGGACGCAACACCGGTGCAGCCCCGGCGGGAGGCGCCGCAGCCGGCGCGGCACCCCCTGCTGGCGAGCTTGTCCCGGGACCTGCGCGAGCTGCAGCTGCGCCTGCAGCAGGTGGCGCCCGATCTCCGGGTGCACTCCCACGACCCCGACCCGGCCGAGGCGACGACGCTGCTGCAGCGCTTGCAGGCCGACCTGCGCGACGACCGCGTCCCGGCCGAACGCCTCACCCTGCGCGACGACGACCGGAGCGTGCAGGTGCACTCCTGCCACGGCCGGGCGCGGCAGGTCGACGTCCTGCGCGAGGTCGTGCTCGGGCTGATGGCGGACGACAAAACGCTGGAGCCGCGCGACGTCCTGGTGATGTGCCCGGACGTCGAGGCGTTCGCGCCGCTGGTGGCGGCGGCGTTCGGCGACGAAGCGCACCCGGCGGGGCGGCTCCGGGTAGCGCTGGCCGACCGGTCGCCGCGGCAGACCAACCCGCTGCTGGCGGTCGCCGCGTCCCTGCTGGAGCTCGGCAGCAGCCGGGTCACCG
Organism: Actinomycetota bacterium; assembly: GCA_030773395.1. GTDB lineage: Bacteria > Actinomycetota > Actinomycetes > JALYNB01 > JALYNB01 > JALYNB01. The sequence continues at coordinate 1,986 of JALYNB010000039.1, read as the reverse complement.
CCTCGCAGGTGCTCGACCTCGCCGGTGCGCCGCCGGTGCGGCAGCGGTTCGGGTTCGACGACGACGACGTCGAGCAGCTTCGGGCGTGGTCGGTCGGCAGCGGCGTCCGATGGGGGCTCGACGCGCAGCACCGGTCGGGCTGGGACCTGGCGCAGGTCGAGCAGGGCACGTGGCGGCAGGGTCTGCAGCGGCTGCTGGTCGGCGTCGCCGCCGAGGAGGGCGACGCGCTGGTCGGCGGCGTGCTGCCGTACGACGACCTGGACTCCAGCGACATCGAGCTGGCCGGCCGGTTCGCCGAGCTCGTCGACCGGCTGGCGACCGCGCTGACCGAGCTGTCGGGGCGCCACCCCGTCGGGCAGTGGCTGGACGCGCTGGAGCGCGCCGTCGAGGCGCTCGCCGACGTCCCGCTCGACGGCGCCTGGCAGCTGGCCCAGTTGCGGCGCGAGCTCGACGAGGTCCGGCAGGCCGGCGCCGGGTCTACGGTACAGCTCTGCCACAGCGACGTCGTAGCGCTGCTGGAGCGCCGCCTGGCGGGCCGGCCGACGAGCACCAGCTTCCGCACCGGCGGGCTCACCGTCTGCATGCTCACGCCGATGCGCTCGGTGCCGCACCGGGTGGTCTGCCTGCTCGGCCTGGACAACGACGCGTTCCCGCCTCGCAGCGTGGTGGACGGCGACGACGTCCTGGCCCGCGATCCGCACCTGGGCGAGCGCGACCCCCGCAGCGAGGACCGCCAGCTGCTGCTGGACGCGCTGTGCGCCGCCGGCGACCACCTGGTCGTGACGTACGGCGTGCGCGACGCGCGGACGGGGGTGGAGGTCCCGCCCGCGGTCCCGCTGGGGGAGCTGCTGGACGCTCTCGACCTGACCGCGCAGACCGCGGACGGGCGCCCGGCGCGGGAGGCGGTGGTGGTGGAGCACCCGCTGCAGCCGTTCCACGCCCGCAACTTCCGCCCCGACGAGCTGGGCCGGCCGGCGCCGCTGTCGTTCGACCCGACCGCGTACGCGGGCGCCCGAGCCGCGGCCGGGCAGCGGGTCGACCCGCCGTTCCTGCCGCAGCCGCTGCCGGTGCGGGACGAGGAGGTGGTCGAGCTCGCCCGGCTGGTCGAGTTCTGGCAGCACCCGGCGAAGGCGTTCCTGCGGCAGCGGCTCGACGTGCTGACGAGGACGCGCGACGAGGAGCCGGACGACGCGCTGCCGGTCAAGCTCGGCCACCTCGAGGAGTGGAAGGTCGGCGACCGGCTGCTGAGCAGCCTGCTCGACGGGGCGGACCTGGCCGACCTCGAGGTGCTCGAGGCGGCCCGCGGGGAGCTGCCGCCCGCGCCCCTGCACGCCCGGCTGCTGGCGAAGCTCAGCCCGCGCGCGCAGCCATCGTGACGGCTTGCCAGCCGTACGTCGGCTCCCCGCCCGAGACCGTCGACGTCGAGGTCGCGCTCGGCGTCGGCCGGAGGCTGCTCGGCCAGGTCGGCGGCGTCCGGGGCGACGTGGTGCTGACCACGACGTACTCGAAGGTCGGGCCCAAGGCACAGATCAAGGCCTGAGTCGAGCTGCTGGCCCTCACGCTCGCGCAGCCGGACGTCGAGCGCCGCGCCGTCCTCGTCGGCCGCGACCCCGACAAGAAGGACGAGGTCAAGGTCTGGACCGTCGGGCCGGTGGCCGTCGACATTGCGCGGGAGGCACTCGTGCGACTGGCGCGCCTGCGCGAGCTCGGGCTGCGCACGCCCCTGCCGCTGCCGCTGAAAACCGGCGAGGGCTTCGCGCGCAGAGGCAACGACGGCGGCGCACGGCTTGGGAGAGCGGCTTCAACCGCGACGGCCAGGACCGCGACGTCGAGAACATGCTCTGCTGGGGCGAGCGGTACGGCTAGGTGCGTGACTCCGTAACACGCCGCGTGGGGTCCCGGGGGTGGCGCCGCATCTCGGGATGATGATGTGGTGGTTGAGGACGTGTTGTTCGAGGCGGGCGCCGGTGGAGCTACCGGCCCGGC
>JALYNB010000038.1 GCA_030773395.1 Actinomycetota bacterium | reverse complement strand
CCTCCGGCCCCACGACGAGCACGACGTCGCCGGCGGGGGGCGGCTCCACGGAGGCGAGCGGCACCGTCCCGGCCGAGTCCAGCACGAGCCCGAGGGCGGCGTCGCGCAGCCGCTCGGCGATCCGGACCGTCGTCGCGGGCTCCGTCACCACCGGCAGACGCGTGCGCCGCGACTGCTTCGCGGCCTCCCGGGCCGTCGCCCGCCACCGAGCGAGCGCCTTGGCCCCCCGCTCCCCCCGCCACTCCACGACGGACCGCGAGGCCGACCACGGGACGACCTCGTCGGCGCCCACCTCCGTGAGCAGCTCCACGGCCAGCTCGCCGCGGTCGCCCTTGGCCAGGGCCTGGACGACGACGAGGCGGGGCGCCGGCTCCTGGTCGCGCTCCCGCCGTACGACGACGAGGTCGAGCCGGTCGCGGGTGGCCGCCCGGACGGTCGTGACGAGACGGAGACCGGCACCGTCGGTGAGGTCCACACGCTCGCCCGGGCCGAGCCTGCGGACCGTCGCGGCGTGCCGGCCCTCGGGCCCGTCGAGGACGACGCCGTCGCCCGGCCGGGGGTCGGCCAGCCGGCCGTCGTCGGCGAGGAACAGTGGCGGGGTCGCCGCTCCGGCCGCAGGGCTGGCGTCGGCGGTCACGCCCCAGCACCGCGCCCCGACCAGCCGTGACGTTGCAGATCCTGACGGGATTCGCCCGGTCGCGACGTCAGGAGCTGCAAGGTCACCACGATCGACCTCGGAGGCGGGGACCTCGAGGGGGTTCGCCGGTCCCGGGGCTCACGATCTGCAGGGTCACGCGCCCGCCGCGGCTAGTGGAAGAGCCGGGAGAAGAAGCCTGAGCCCTTGCCGTCGCCCTGCTTGTCCTCGCCGCGCAGCCGGGCGAGCTCGCGCAGCAGCCGCTCCTGCTCGCCGTCCAGCCGGGTGGGCACCTGCACGTCGACGTGCACGAGCAGGTCACCGCGGCCCACGCCCCGCAGGTGGGGCACTCCGCGGGCGCGCAGCGGGATGACCGTGCCGGACTGCGTGCCCGGGCGGATGTCGATGCGCTCCTCGCCGTCGAGCGTCTGCAGGGTGACCGACGTGCCGAGCGCGGCCGAGGTCATCGGCAGGGTCAGCTGGCAGTGCAGGTCGTCGCCGTCGCGCTTGAAGTCGGGGTGCTCGCGCTCGACGACCTCGATGTAGAGATCGCCCGCCGGGCCCCCGCCGGGGCCGACCTCGCCCTCGCCCGACAGCCGGATCCGCATGCCGTGCTCGACGCCGGCGGGCACCTTCACGCCGAGCGTGCGCCGGGCCCGGACGCGGCCGTCGCCGGCGCACTCCGGGCAGGGGTTGGGGATGACCTGGCCTGTGCCCGAGCACTGCGGGCAGGCCCGCGTGGTCATGACCTGGCCGAGGAACGAGCGCTGCACCTGCTGCACCTCGCCCCGCCCGCGACAGGTGGGGCAGGTGTCGGCGTGGGTGCCCGGTGCCGCGCCCGAGCCGGTGCACGTGCCGCACGCGGTGGCGGTGTCGACCGTGACGTCCCTGGTGACGCCGAAGGCGGTCTCTGACAGGTCGAGCTCTAGGCGGATCAGCGCGTCCGCGCCCTGCCGCACGCGGCTGCGCGGCCCGCGCGCACCCCCGCCGCCGAAAAAGGCGTCCATGATGTCGCCGAGGCCGCCGAAGCCCCCCGGGCCGAACGGGCTCCCGCCGCTCTGCGACAGGGGGTCGCCGCCGAGGTCGTACATCTGGCGCTTGTCGGGGTCCGACAGCACGGCGTAGGCGGTCGAGACCTCCTTGAACCGGTCCTGCGTCGCCGGGTCGGGGTTGACGTCCGGGTGCAGCTCGCGGGCCAGCCGCCGGTAGGCGCGCTTGATCTCGTCGGCGCTCGCGCTGCGGTCGACGCCGAGCACGGCGTAGTGGTCAGCCACTTCGGGGAAGGTCCTCGCGTTCGGGGGTGGGGGGACGGCCGGGGCCCGCGGAGTCGGGCTGGGACCCTGGGACGGGCGCTAGGTCGCGGCGAGCAGCTCGCCGACGTAGCGGGCGACGGCGCGGACCGCCCCCATCGTGCCCGCGTAGTCCATGCGCGTCGGGCCGAGCACGCCCAGCCCGCCGAGGGGCGCGTCGCCCGGGCCGTAGGCGACGCTTACGACGGACGTCGAGCGGAGACCCTCGTGCGGGTTCTCCTCGCCGATGCGGACGTGCACGGCGGCGGGGTCGTTGACCTCCCCCAGGAGCTTGAGGAGCACGACCTGCTCCTCCAGCGCCTCGAGCACGGGCCGCAGCGTCTGCGGGAAGTCGAACGGGCTGCGGGTGAGGTTCGCCGTGCCGGCCAGCACGACCCGCTCCTCCGCCTTGTCGACGAGCGCCTCGAGCAGCACGCTGACCAGGCTCGTCGTGACGGGCCGCAGCTCGGGGTCGCTGGCGTCGGGCAGGTCGACGATCGACCCCGGGGCGTCGACGAGCCGCCGACCGGCCAGGCGCGCGTTCAGCGCGGCGCGCAGGTCGCCGACGGCCTCGGCGGAGACGACCGCCTGCAGCTCCAGCACGCGCTGCTCGACGCGGCCCGTGTCGGTGATGACGACGAGCAGCAGCCGGGTGGGCGTCAGCTGGACGACCTCGACGTGCCGCACCGCGCTGCGCGACAGGCTCGGGTACTGCACCACCGCCACCTGACGGGTGAGCTGCGCGAGCAGGCGCACCGTGCGGCGGACGACGTCGTCGAGGTCGACCGCGCCCTCGAGGAAGGACGAGATCGCCCGCCGCTCCGCGGGCGACAGGGGCTTGACCGTGGACAGCCGGTCGACGAACAGCCGGTAGCCCTTGTCGGTGGGCACCCGGCCCGCGCTGGTGTGGGGCTGCGTGATGTAGCCCTCCTCCTCCAGGGCCGCCATGTCGTTGCGGACCGTCGCGGGGCTGACGCCCAGGTGGTGCCGCTCCGCGAGCGCCTTCGAGCCGACCGGCTCCTGCGTGGACACGAAGTCCTCGACGATCGCGCGCAGCACCCCGAGCCTGCGGTCCTCCAGCACCGGTCTCACCTCCGCTCGCGTCGCGATGCCGCTCGTGTCTGCGCAGTCCTGGCACTCGGTGGGGACGGGTGCCAAGTCTACGAGCGGCTGCGGCGGGACGCGACGCCCCGGCGCCCCCTCGGACTGGTGGAGGTTGGTTAGGTTCCCCTTATGCTCGCCCCCGTGGCTTCCCCTCCTCGACCGGCTCCCGCCGTCGGGTTCGCCGGGCGGCTGGCCGAGCACGGCGAGCGCGTGGCGGTGCTCGCCGGCGACGACGTCCTCACCTACGCGGACCTCGCGGCGCGGGTCGCGGCTGCCGCGGGCAGGCTCGGCCCGACCCGCCGCCTCGTGCTCGTCGCCGGGTCCAACGCCCTCGAGCCCCTCGTGGCCTACCTCGCGGGGCTGGCGGCGGGCCACGTGGTGCTGCTCGTGCCCGGCGACGACCCGGAGCGCGTCGACGCCCTCGTCTCGGCGTACGACCCCGACGTCGTCGTCCGGCCCCGCGACCCCGGGTCGGCCGGGAGCGCCTGGACCCTCGACGAGCGGCGGGCCGGCTCCGCCCACCACCTGCACCCCGACCTCGCCCTCCTGCTCACCACCTCGGGCTCGACGGGCTCCCCCAAGGTCGTGCGCCTGTCGCGGCGCAACCTCGAGGCCAACGCGGACGCGATCGCGGACTACCTGGGCCTCCGGCCCGACGACCGCGCGGCCACGACGCTGCCGCTGCACTACTGCTACGGCCTGTCGGTGGTCAACAGCCATCTGGCCCGCGGCGCCGGCCTCGTGCTCACGGAGCTCTCGGTCGTCGACGAGTGCTTCTGGCGCCTGCTGCGGGAGACCCGCTGCACCTCCTTCGCGGGCGTTCCCTACACCTTCGACCTGCTCGACCGCGTCGGCTTCGCCGACCTGGACCTGCCGCACCTGCGCTACGTCACCCAGGCCGGGGGGCGGCTCGCCCCCGAGCGGGTGCGGCGGTTCGCCGACCTGGGGCGGCGGCGCGGCTTCGACCTCGTCGTGATGTACGGCGCCACCGAGGCGACCTCGCGCATGGCCTACCTGCCGGCCGACCTCGCGGCCGCCCGACCGGAGGCCGTCGGCGTGCCGATCCCCGGGGGCTGGTTCCGGCTCGACCCGGTCGCCGAGGGCGGCCCCGACGTCGGGGAGCTGGTCTACCGCGGGCCGAACGTGATGATGGGGTACGCCGAGGGCCCCGCCGACCTGCACCTGCCCGCCCAGCTCGACGAGCTGCGCACAGGTGACCTCGCCCGCCAGGCCGACGACGGCCTCTACGAGGTCGTGGGGCGGCGCAACCGCATCGCGAAGGTGTACGGCGTCCGCATCGACCTGCAGCACCTGGAGGCCGTGCTGGCGGGGCAGGGGCTGACCACGTCCTGCGCCGCCGGAGACGACGGCGTGGTCGTCGCCGTCGAGGGGGCGCACGAGCCGGAGTCGCTGCGGCGGCTGGCGGCGCGCGCCTGCGGCCTGCCGACGCGGGCGGTGACGCTCGTCTGCGTGCCCGCGCTGCCCCGGCTGGCGAACGGCAAGCCCGACC
>JALYNB010000037.1 GCA_030773395.1 Actinomycetota bacterium | reverse complement strand
GTCCTCTTCCGCCCTCCAGAATCTCGCCACCCGCGACCCCCCGAGCACCTGATCCGTAGGTATGGGCCCAGCGTGTGTCAACGTCCGCCGGCGTCCCATTTTCGCAGGTCACCAGCGGTGCGCCGTCCGCACCGGTCCGCGCGGTTCCGCCACCGTCCGCCCCGCGTTGCTGCACGCGTTGCTACACGACGGGCGGCCGGCAGCTTGGGCAGGCGTGTACGTCGACGGCGGCCGAGGGACCATCCCCGCCGACCGGCGCCGCGGCTACCGCGTGGCCATGCGCCGATGCGGACTCGACGGGCAAGTCCGGGTGCTCGCGGGGGACCAGACCGAGGCCGCCGGCGTGCGCGCCGCCGAAGCGCTGCTCGCCGGCGGGCCACTGCCGACCGCGGTCGTGGCGTTCAACGACCGGTCCGCCGTCGGGCTGCTCGACACCTTGACGCGCGCCGGCATCCGAGTGCCCGACCAGGTCTCGGTGATCGGTTACGACGACAGCCCGCAGTCACGCTGGGCGCACGTGGAGCTCACCACGGTCAGTCAGGAGGGCGGGCAGCAGGCCGAGCGCGCGGTCACGGCCGCGGTGGAACGGCTGGAGGGACGCGTGGACGCGAGGGAGGTCGTCCTCACCCCGCGGCTCGTCGTACGGGCGACGACCGGGCCACCACCCGTGCGACGGCACTAGCGGACGCGCGTGTCCACGCTGCACCTGGCCGCTGCGGGCTCGCTCCGACTGCCGAGCGCGACGAACCTGGCTAGCGCTCGGCGAGGTCAGGCGCGGGAAGCGCTCGGCGGCGGCAGCCCGCCCCGACCTGTCGACGTACCTCGTCGAGCACTTCGAGCGTCGCGACGGTGTCGGCGAGCGGTCGCAGCGGGGACTCCCGCTCCCCCGCGCAGATCCGGCGGGCCACCTCGGCCGCCTGGAAGTAGAGAGCCTCGTGGCGGACGACCGGCTCGTCCCAGGTGGCCCGACGGCCCCGGCCGTGCTCAACGAGCTCCAGCGGACCCGGACCCCAGAACGGCCCCGGCAGCGTGAGCGTGGCGTCCGACCCGGAGAGCACCCCCGAGCAGGGCGTGTCGTTGAAGATCGACGTCGAGAGCAGGGAGTGCACCTCCCCCGGGTGCCGCAGCACCATCGACGTCTGCCCGGGCACGCCGGTCGGCGCGTCTGTCCCCACCGCCGTCACCGACGTCGCCGGCCCGGCCGCCCAGAGCGCGACGGCCAAGTCGTAGACGCCGAGGTCCCACAGGCACCCGCCCGCGAGGTCGGGCCGCTGGATCCGGTGGTCGGCGGCGAACCACTCCCCGTGGTCGACCAGGACGGTCTGCAGGTCGCCGAGCGCGCCGTCGGCCAGGAGCTGCCGAACCACGTCGTACCGCGGCAGGAACAGCGTCCAGAGTGCCTCGGCGCAGAACACGCCACGAGCGACGGCGGCCGCCGCGACATCCCGGGCCGAGTCCGCGTCCAACGTGAAGGGCTTCTCCACGAGCACGTGCTTGCCCGCCTCGATGGCGAGGAGGGCGTGCTCGCGGTGGAGGTGGTGCGGGGTGGCGACGTACGCGACGTCGACGTCGGGATCGCCCACGAGGTCGTCGTACGACGCGTGGGCGCGCTCGGCCCCGACCGCGTCGGCGAACCGCCGGGCCGACTCGGCGCCGCGCGACCCGACCGCGACGACCCGCGAGGCCGTGTTGCGGTGTACGGCGCTCGTGAACCGCTCGGCGATCCAGCCCGTGCCGAGCACTCCCCAGCGAAGCGCAGGGGCCGTTCTCGGGTCGGGGGTGCGGGGCTCGGGCAGGGCGGACGGGAACGGCACGACGGTCCTCCGGCGGATGGACAGGGCCCCGAACAGGCCGCTGGCCCGCACGCGGGACGCCCGTGCGGGCCAGGTGCCTGTCCGGGGACGGGGTCACCAGGAGCTCGTGTACTCCTGGACCTTCTCGCGGTTGGCACGGAACGACTCGTGCGCGCGGTGCTCCTCCGAGAACACGCACACCGTGGCGATCCCGTCGAAGTCGAGCGCCTTGAGCGTGCCGAAGAACTCGTCCCAGGGGACGTCCCCGTCGCCGATGTCGGCGTGCGAGTGGACGCGGGCAGGGCTGCCCGGCGGGTTGACGATGTAGCGCAGTCCCGACGATGCGGTGTGGTCGAAGCTGTCGGCGATGTGCACGTGGGTGAGCAGGTCCCCCGCGTACTCCATGACGCCCTTCACGTCCCCGCCCATGTGGAAGGCGTGCGGAGCGCAGTAGAGGAACGTCACGTTCGCAGAGTTGATCCCGCGCACGATGTCGACCGCCTTCCGCCCGTCCTCGCAGAAGTCGTCGGGGTGGGCATCGAGCCGCAGGTGGATGCCCTCCCGCTCGAAGATCGGGAGCAGCTCCTCCATGGACTTCCAGAAGCAGGCCTCGCTGCGCTCCGCCTGCTCGGGGCGGCCGTTGAACTCGGACACCATCACGTCGACGCCGAGGTCGACGGTGACCTCGATGGCCCGCCTCCAGTATCGGACCGCGGCCTCGCGCTGCTCCTCGTCGGGCCCGGACCACCGGTACAGCGGCAGGACCGAGGCGACCTCGACCTGGGCCGCGGCCAGCGCCTTCTTGAACGCCGACAGCTGCGAGTCGTTCACCCGCGGGTGCAGGAAGAACGGGAGGAAGTCGTCGCGCGGGCTCAGTTCGAGGTAGGAGTAGCCCAGCTCCGCCACCTCGGCCGGCAGGTCGAGGAGCGGGGTGAAGCGGATCATGTTCGGATCGATGGCCAGCTTCATCGCACGGTCGCCTTCTCGTAGAAGTCGGGCTTGTCGCGCAGCTCGACGGGGACCCGGCCCCCGTCGTACAGGGCCTTCAGCCCGGCGTCGCACACGGCCTGCGCCGCGTAGCCGTCCCACGCGCTGGGGCCGAGCAGGGGCGCCCCGCTGGTCACGGCGTCGACCCACTCCTGCAGCTCGACGTCGTAGGCGCGGAGGAACCGCTCCCGCCAGTCCGCAGGCACGCGCCCCGAGAAGGCTCCCTGCCGCTTGACGACGACAGGGTTGAGCTCGGCCAGTGCCACGACCCCGGTCTCGCACGAGACCTCGCCGCGGATGTCGTAGCCGTAGTCGATGTTCACCGACACCTCGACGTCGACCAGTGCCCCGCTCGCCATCTCGAGTACGACGAGCAGCGGGTCCTGGAGGTCGCCGCCGCGGGTGCTCTTCCGCGGGATCAGCACCTGCGTGGCGACGATCTCCTCCCCGAACAGCCACCGGGCGGTGTCGACGTCGTGCACCGCCGTGTCGACGATCGCCATGTCCTTCGTGTAGTGACCCGGGACCGACGCGTTCCGGTGGGTCGCGTGCATGAGCAAGGGCGCCCCGAGCTCGCCGCTGTCGACCGTCGCCTTCAACGCTCGGTACGACGCGTCGTAGCGGCGCATGAAGCCGACCTGCACGAGCTGCTTCCCGCTCGTCACCTCGGCGTCGAGGATGCGCAGGCACGCGTCCTGGGTCGTCGCCAGCGGCTTCTCGCAGAACACGTGCTTGCCGGCCTCGATGGCGGCGAGGACGTACTGCTCGTGCGTCGGCCCCCAGGAGGTGACGAGCACGCCGTCGACGGAGTCGTCGGCGATGAGCTCCTCCCCGGTGGCGAACGCCTTCGCCACCGGGAGCCGGCCGGCGACCTCCTGGGCGCGGGCCGCGTCGACGTCCGAGACCGCGGTGACCACGCTGCCCGCCAGCACCGTCGTCAGTCGCCGGATGTGGTCCTGGCCGATCATGCCGACGCCGATGACCCCGATGTTCAGTGCCACGTCTGTCCTCTCTCGGAAGTCCGGTTGGGGGTGCGGCTCAGCGCCGGCTCGACCCAAGCTCGTGCGACAGGGCGGCGAGCTCCTGACCGCCGGCCATCTCCGCGGTGAGCTCCTCGAGACTGACCTCGTCGCGCCGCCGGTCGAGGACGCGCTTGCCGAGCTTCAGGATGATGAAGTGGTCGCCGACCATGTAGGCGTGGTGCGGGTTGTGGGTGATGAAGACGACCCCGAGGCCGGCGTCACGGGCGGCCGCGGTGTACTTGAGCACCACGCCGGACTGCTTGACACCGAGCGCGGCGGTCGGCTCGTCGAGGATGAGCACGCGGGCGCCGAAGTAGACGGCGCGGGCGATGGCCACGCACTGGCGCTGGCCACCGGAGAGCGTGCCGATCGGCTGGTTGATGTCCTTGACGGTGACGCCCATCTTCCGCAGCTCGGAGTCGGCGACCTCCCGCATGCGGGGGATGTCGAGCGGGGCGAGCGGGAACCCGCCCTTGCGGAGCTCCGAGCCGAGGAAGAAGTTGCGCCAGACCTCCATGAGCGGGACGACCGCGAGGTCCTGGTAGACCGTGGCGATACCGGCGTCCAGGGACTGGCGGGGCGAGGCGAAATGTGTCTCCTTGCCGTCGATGAGCAGCCTGCCCTCGGTGTGCGGGTGCAGACCTGAGATGATCTTGATGAGGGTGGACTTGCCGGCGCCGTTGTCCCCGAGGACGCACGCGACCTCGCCCTCGCGGACGGTGAGGTTGATGCCCTCGAGCGCGCGGATGGGGCCGTACGCCTTGCCCACCCCGTCCATCTCGACGATGGGCGGCGAATCGGGCCTGACGCTGTGCGCGTGCTCGACCATGGTGTCGGTCATGGCTCAGGCCCTCCGCGACGTGGCGTAGTTCTTGACGTAGAGGTTCACCAGCACCGCGAGCAGGAGCATGGCGCCGAGGAAGAACCGGAACCAGCTCGGGTCCCAGCCGGCGTAGACGATGCCCTGCACCGTCAGGCCGAAGATGAACGCACCGATGGCGGAGCCGAGCGCAGAGCCGTAGCCGCCGGTGAGCAGCGCCCCGCCGACCACGGCGGCGATGATGTAGATGAACTCGTTGCCGACGCCACCGCCGGACTGGACGCTGTTGAACGCGAAGACCTGGTGCATCCCGTAGAACCAGGCAAGGAACGCGACCGCCATGAAGAGGCCGATCTTCACCTTGTTCACGGGAACGCCAACCGCGCGGGCGCTGGCGGCGTTGCCACCGACGGCGAAGATCCAGTTGCCGACCCGGGTGCGGAGCAGCACCCAGGTGCCGATGAGCACGAACGCGATCCACCACAGGACCGTGGCCCGGATCGTCAGCCCGCCGACACTGAACTGGGAGGCGAAGACCGCCCGCGCGGACTCGAAGCCGTCGATTGCGCTGACGTTCGGGGTCGCGACAGTCCCGGTGACGATGCGCGTCACGCCGAGGTTGACGCCCTGGAGCATGAAGAACGTCGACAGCGTGACCAGGAAGCTCGGGATCCCGGTCTTCACCACGAGGTAGCCGTTGACGAAGCCGATGAGCAGGAGGAGCACGAGGCTGACGAGCACCCCGACCCACATGTTGAGGCTCAGCTGGTAGCTGATCATGGAGCAGGCCAGGGCCGCGGTGACGACCGAGACGCCGGCGGACAGGTCGAACTCCCCGCCGATCATGAGGAGAGAGACACCGACGGCGACGATCCCGATCGTCGATGCCTGGTAGAGGATCGTCGACATGGCCGGCAGGGACCGGACCGGCTCTGCCATCACGAGGAAGAAGATGAGAACGGCGATCGCCGCGGCCAGCGCGCCGATCTCGGGACGGGCCAGCAGGCGGGTGACGAGGGACGTCTTGAATCGGGCCGGCGACTCCGCGGTGGGCGGAGGTGGGGACTGCGTCGCCAGAGTGGTGCTCATGGCTGCTCCAGGGCTCGGCGGGAGCCGCGGGGGGGGGGAGCGGCGGGACCGCTCCCCCCTCGGCGCGGCATCAGCGGGTGTTGTTCCCGGCGTAGGGGAGGATCTGCTCGATGTTCTTGGAGTCGACGAATGACGGGCCGGTCAGCACCGGGAGCCCTCCGCCGATGTCGTTGCCGTTGGTCAGGTTCGCCCAGAGCGACTGCACCGCCATGAACCCCTGGACGTAGGGCTGCTGGTCCACCGAGAACGCGATCTCACCGTCCGCGATGGCCTGGGCGACGTCGGCGTTCAGGTCGAAGGTGACGACCTGGGCCTCGCTGTTCGCCTCCCCCTTCGCGGCCAGCGCCTCGAGCGCGATGGGTGCGCCCAGGGCGATGAGGTGGGTCACCGACGGGTCCTGCTGCAGCTTGGCGCCGAGCGTGGCGCGCACGGACGGCAGGTCGGTGCCCTCGACGTTGACCACCTCGCTGCGGCCCCCCGTACCGGTTGCCACGCCGTCGCAGCGCGCCTCGAGCGCGACTGAGCCCTGCTCCTGGATGATGCAGACCGCCTTCTGGAAGCCCGGCTCCGCGGCGATGCGCTCGCCGAGTGACTGGCCCGCCAGGTCCTCGTCGGACCCGAAGTACATCGAGATGCCGTAGTCCTCGTAGACCCCGATGCCGGAGTTGAAGGCGACGACGGGGATCCCCGACTCGGCGGCGGCCTGGGCCGCGGGGCCGACCTGGTTCGCGTAGGCCAGCGTGACCGCGATGCCGTCGACCTGCTGGTCGACCGCGTTCTGCACGAGGGTGGCCTGCTCGGGCGCCTCCTGGTTGTTGGAGTACTGGAGGTCGACGTTGAGCGCCTGCGCCGCGGTCTCCGCCCCGGCCCGGATCTTGTCCCAGAACGTGTCGCCCGGCGCCTCGTGGGTGATCATGGCGATGGTCACCTGCTCGGTGCCCGCCGAGCCCACGGACGCGCCGCCGCCACCGCCGGCGGCCTGCTCCTCGTTGCGGGCACCGCCCTCGCTGCTGCAGGCCGTGAGGCCGAGGGCGAGGGTCATGCCCACCGCGAGCCCGGAGAGGCCGCGCCGCTTGATCTTCATGTGTGATCCCATTTCTCGTCGGCCGGCCCGCTGCTGGACCGGTCACTGCCGGGTGAGTGGTGCGGTGTCCTCGCGGACAGGTGGTGCTGGAAAGCAAGCTGTTCAGCCGCGACGGCGGACGGGGCCGAGGCCGCAACCGCCGAGGTAGCGCGCCGTCCGCTCCGCGATGGGCAGCGGCACCTCGGGAGCGCAGGGGTAGAGGTCCTGCTCGACTATCGCGAAGATCTCGCGGTGAAGACCCTTCATCGCGTCGACGAGCGGCGGGTACTCCGGGATGCCGTGCGGCGGCTCGACCATCGCGCCGAGCTTGACGGCATCGCTGAACGGTCGGTTCTCCGCACGGACGCGGAGGACCACAAGCGGGTCGACCTGCTTGAGGTGGGTGTAGGTCACCCGCTCCGGGTACTTGCGGATCACCTCGACGTTGTCGCCCCCGCAATAGGCGAGATGGCCGGTGTCGAGGCAGAGGTTCACGTACCGCGGGTCGGTGTTCTCCAGCAGCCGCTCGGTACGGGCCTGGGTGTCGACGTGGCTGTCGACGTGCGGGTGGAAGACGAGCTCGACGCCGAACTCCTCCTGCAGCGCCTTGCCCAGGGCGTCCATCCCGGTCGTGAGGGAGTCCCACTGCTCGGGCTCGAGGCGCCCGGGCTCGGTGGACGCGCCCGTGTGCATGTCGGTGTACTGCGGGGGCAGCAGCACCAGGTACTTCGCCCCCAGGGCCGTGAGGAGGCGGCACTCCTCGCGGCACTCCTCGAGCCCCTTCTGCAGGGCCTCGGCTCCGTTGTGCAGCCCGGCGAAGACCGCGCCGCCGGACAGTCGCAGCCCGCGCTGGCCCAGCTCGTCGGACAGCTGCGCCGGGTCGGTGGGCAGGAACCCGTACGGCCCGAGCTCCGTCCAGACGTAGCCGGCCGCGGCGGCCTCGTCGAGGTACTGCTTCCACTCCACCTGGTGGGGGTCGCGGTCGAACCACACCCCCCAGGAGTCCGGCGCCGTGCCCAGCAGGATCTGCGAGTCGGCGTTCTCGACCGCCGCCGCGGCAGGGTTCGTCGTCATGCGGGTGCCCCTCAGACCGCGGTCGGGAAGTGCATGTGGCCGCCGTGGTGCTCGGGGGTCTCGCTGACCTCGGGCCAGCGGATCGTGACCGCCTTCTCCCGCGTGTAGAACTTGACCCCCTCGGGGCCGTGCACCTTGCTGTCGCCGAACATCGACGCCTTCCACCCGCCGAACGAGTAGAAGGCCATGGGCACCGGCACCGGCACGTTCACGCCGATCATCCCGACCTCGATGTCGCGCTGGAACTGCCGCGCGGCCGAGCCCGAGTTGGTGAAGATGCAGGTCCCGTTCGCGTACTCGTTGGCGTTGATGAGGTCGATGCCGTCCTGCAGCGTGTCCACCCGCACCACCGCGAGGACCGGACCGAAGATCTCGTCGGTGTAGATGTCGAGGTTCGTCGCGACCTTGTCGAACACCGTCGGGCCGACGAAGAAGCCGTTCTGGTTCTCCTCCGCCACCTCGACCCGGCGGCCGTCGACGACGAGCTCGGCGCCGGCCTGCTCGCCGCTGGTGATGTAGTTCCTGATCCGGTCGCGGGCCTGTGGGGTGATGACCGGACCCATGTCGGAGTCCTCGGCCAGACCCGGGCCGACTCGGACGTCGAGCGCGCGCTGCTTGAGCTTGTCGACGATCTGGTCGCCCGCCGACCCGACCGCGACCGCCACCGAGATGGCCATGCAGCGCTGGCCGGCCGAGCCGAAGCCCGCGGCGGAGAGGTGGTCGGCAGCGAAGTCCATGTTCGCGTCCGGCATGACGATCGCGTGGTTCTTCGCGCCGCCCAGCGCCTGCACCCGCTTGCCGTTCTCCGTCCCGCGCCGGTGGACGTACTTCGCGATCGGCGTGGACCCGACGAAGCTGACCGCCGCCACGCCCGGGTGGTCGAGGATCGCGTCGACCGCGACCTTGTCGCCGTGGACGACGTTGAACACGCCGTCCGGCAGGCCGGCGTCGGCGTAGAGCTGCGCGACGAAGTTCGAGACCGAGGGGTCGCGCTCGCTGGGCTTGAGGAGGAAGGTGTTCCCGGTCGCCAGGGCCATCGGGTGCATCCACATCGGCACCATGATCGGGAAGTTGAACGGCGAGATCCCGGCGACGACGCCCAGCGGCTGGCGGAACGACAGCGCGTCGACGTCGGTGGAGACCTGGTCGGAGTAGTCGCCCTTGAGGAAGCTGGGCAGGCCGCAGGCGAACTCCGCGACCTCCATCCCGCGGATGACCTCGCCCTTGGCGTCCGGCACGGTCTTGCCGTGCTCGGAGGCGATGAGCCGCGCCATCTCGTCGGTGTGCTTCTCCACGAGGTTGCGGAAGTTGAACATGATCCGCGTGCGGCGGGTCAGCGACACCTCCCGCCAGGACTCGAAGGCCTTGCGGGCCGCGGAGACCGCGGCGTCGACGTCAGAGGTCTCGGCGAGGAGTACCTCGGACTGCTGCTGGCCGGTTGCCGGGTCGTACACGGGGGCGGTCCGCGTGGACGCACCAGTGGTGGTGCTCCCGCCGATCCAGTGCTGGATGGTGTTCACGTCTGTCGGTTCCCTCTCGTTCGGAGTCGGGCCTGGTCGGTGGAGAGGCGCAGTCAGCTCAGGGGGGTCAGGAAGGGCTTCTGCTTCGCCTTCTGGGCCTCGTACGTCTGCCGGGCCGCGTTCGTGGTGTCCAGACCCGCGACCTCGCTGACCGGCACGTCCCACCAGGACTCGCTGTCGGGGGCGTGCACCAGCGGGTCGGTCTCGACGTGGACCATCACGGGCCCCTCGACGTCCTTGGCCTGCGCCAGCGCCTTGCGGAACTCCTCTATGCCGTTCGCGCGCAGCACGGTCACGCCGAGACTCGCGGCGTTCGCGCCCAGGTCGACCGGGAGGATGTCGCCGTCGAGCCGGCCGGTCTCCAGGTTGCGGTAGCGGTACCAGGTGCCGAACCGCTGGGAGCCGAGCTCCTCCGACAGGGCGCCGATGGAGTGGAAGCCGTGGTTCTGCACGAGGACGACGACGACCTTGATGCGCTCCTGGACGGCGGAGACGAGCTCCTGGGCCATCATCAGGTAGGAGCCGTCGCCGACCATGATGTAGACCTCGCGGGTCTCGTCGGCCATGCGGGCGCCGATGCCACCGGCGATCTCGTAGCCCATGCAGGAGTAGCCGTACTCGACGTGGTAGCCCTTCGGGTCCCGGGTGCGCCAGAGCTTGTGCAGGTCACCGGGCATGGAGCCGGCGGCGCAGACCACGACGTCCCGCGGGTCGGAGAACGTGTTCACCGCGCCGATGACCTCGGACTGCGCGGGCAGAGGTCCGTGCCCCAGCGTGTAGGCCCGCTCGACGGTGGCGTCCCACTCCTGCGCCAGCCGGCGGGCCTCGTCGCGGTAGGCCTGCTCGGTCCCCCACCCGGCGAGCGCGGCCTGCAGCGCCTCGAGACCGTGGCGGGCGTCGGCGACCAGCTGGACGCCGGAGTGCTTGTGCGCGTCGAGGTTCCAGACGTTGAGGTTCACGAACTTCACGCCCTCGGCCTGGAAGGCCGTCTTCGACGCCGTGGGGAAGTCGCCCCAGCGCGTGCCGATCCCGAGCACGACGTCGGCGTCCCGGGCCAGCGCGTTCGCGGCGGTCGTGCCGGTGGAGCCGACCGAGCCCACCGACAGCGGGTGGTCGTAGGAGAGCGACCCCTTGCCGGCCTGCGTCTCGGCGACCGGGATCCCCGTGGCCTCGGCGAACGCGCGCAGCTGCTCGGTCGCCTCGGAGTAGATGACCCCGCCGCCGGCGACGATGAGCGGCCGCTTGGCCGACCGCAGCACCGCGACCGCGCGGTCGAGCGCCGCGGGCTCCGGCACCGGTCGGGCGACGTGCCAGACCCGCTTGGCGAACAGCTCGACGGGCCAGTCGTGCGCCTCGGCCTGCACGTCCTGCGGCAGCGCCAGCGTGACCGCGCCCGTGTCGACCGGGTCGGTGAGCACCCGCATGCAGCCGAGCAGCGCGGCCGGCAGCTGCTCGGGCCGCCACACGCGGTCGAAGAACCGCGAGACCGGGCGGAACATGTCGTTGACGCTCACGTCGTACGACGTGGGGTCCTCGAGCTCCTGGAGCACCGGCGAGGCGACCCGCGTCGCGAAGATGTCGCCGGGGATGAGCAGCACGGGGATCCGGTTGATCGTGGCGAGGGCCGCCCCGGTGAGCATGTTCGTCGCGCCCGGGCCGATGGAGGTCGCGCAGACGAAGGCCTCGAGCCGGTTCTTCATCCGGGAGTACGCGACGGAGCTGTGCACCATCGCCTGCTCGTTGCGGGACTGGTAGTAGCGCAGCCGCTGCACCGAGTCGTCCGCCAGCGCGTCGAGCTCGTTCTCCAGCAGCGCCTGGCCGATGCCGGCGACGTTGCCGTGACCGAAGATCCCGAAGCATCCGGCGAAGAAGCGGCGCTCGACGCCGTCGCGCTCGCTCCACTGGTTCGCGAGGAAACGGACGGTGGCCTGGGCGACGGTGAGGCGGACGGTCCCGCTCGCTGTGCCGGCCTGGTTCGCTGCGCTCACGAGCGCTCTCCGTTCGAGGTGTAGAAGGGGAGGCGGGGGTCGACCTGCTGGTCGTCCCAGGTGCCGCGGACCCAGGCGTGCGCCGGGTCGTCGCAGATCAGCCAGGCCCGCTCGTCGCCGGGGCCGGCCATGACGTTGAGGTAGTAGAGGTCGTAGCCGGGGGCCGCCATCGACGGGCCGTGCCAGCCGTGCGGGATGAGGACGACGTCGCCGGAGCGGACCTCCTCGAGCACGTCGAGCGGTCGCTCGGCCGTGCCGTAGACCCGCTGGTAGCCGACGCCCGGCGTCCCCTGCGGCGACCCGGCGACCTCGAAGTAGTAGATCTCCTCGAGCTCGGCCTCCTCGCCCGGCTTGGTCTCGTCGTGCTTGTGCGGCGGGTACGACGACCAGTTGCCGCCCGGCGTGAGCACCTCGCAGGCGATGAGCGCGTCGGCCTCGAACGCCTGGGGCGTGCAGAAGTTGTTGACCTGCCGGGAGCAGGTGCCGGCGCCGCGGAGCTCGACGGGGACCGCGGACGCCGGGCCGTACCGCGCCGGCAGGCGCTTCGACGCTCGGGCGGCAGGTAGTGCGAAGCGGCCGCCCCGCTCGCTCGTCACGGTCACGTTCGCCTCCCGCGGGGCGTAGGCGAAGTCGGTGACGCCGGAGAAGACGGACTCGCGGCCCGCAAGATCGAAGCGCTCGCCGTCGACCTCCACTGTGCAGGCCCCCCGCAGCGGCAGCACGAGGGCCTCGTCCTCACCGGTGGCGAAGGTCCGCGTCTCGCCGGCGGCGAGCTCGAGCAGCCGGAGGCTGCTGTAGCCCCAGCCTGCCGTCTCGGGGGTGACGACGAGGGCGAAGTCCCCCTCCGCCCCCGCCCCGGCCGGCAGGTAGTGGCCGGTCACAGCAGGCTCACCGCCGTGTCGACGGCGCTGGCCACGTCGCCGTCCGGGGGGTAGAGCAGCGACCGACCGATGACCAGGCCCATCACCGTGGGCAGCGCCAGCGCCTTCTCCCACTGCGCGAACGCCGCGTCGGCGTCAGCGCCGACCTCGCCCCCGAGGATGAGGGCCGGCAGCGTGCTCGCCGCCATGACCCGCTCCATGTCGTCGACGACCGGAACCTTCAGCCACGTGTACGCCGAGGTCGTGCCCAGGCCGCTGGAGATCGCGACGACCTTGGTCATGGCCTCGGGAGTGAGCTCGTTCTTGACCCGGCCGTCGACGCGGTGGGACAGGAACGGCTCGACCATGGCCATCAGCTCGTGGTCTGCGAGGTCGCTCACCGCATCCGCGCAGGCCTGCATCGTGTCGGCCGTCGCCGGGTCCTCGTAGTCGAAGCGCAGCAGCATCTTGCCGCCCTCGAAGCCCGAGGCGGCGATGCGGGCGGCGTCGTAGCCCGTGAAACGGTCATCGATCTCGAATGACGCCCCCTGCAGCCCACCCCGGTTCATGGACCCGACGACGACCTTGTCGTCGAGGGCTCCGAGCAGCAGCAGGTCCTCGAGGATGTCCGGCGTCCCGAGGACGCCGTTCACCCCGGGTCGGGACAGCGCCAGCACGAGCCGGTCCAGGGTGTCGACGCGGTCGCCCATGGCGACCGGGTCGCCACCCACGCCGAGGGCGCCACGAGCCGGGTGGTCGCACGCGATCATCATCAGCCGGCCGTGGTCGCCCAGCAGTGCCGTCGGCCGGCGGCGATTGGAGGCGGCCTCGGCGATCGCCTGGGGCCGGTTCACCCGGGTGTCGATCAGCATCTGGAGCTGGTCGTCACGCATTCGCGGTCTCCTGGAGACGGCCCTCGACCTCCGAGGCGGTGGGCATGGCGTCCGCACAGGCGAGTCGACTCGCGACGATGGCACCGGCGGCGTTGGCGAAGCACAGGACACGCTCGAGGTCCCAGCCGGCGAGCAAGCCGTGGCAGAGCGCGCCGCCGAACGAGTCCCCAGCGCCGAGGCCGTTGAGCGGCTCGACGGGGACGGGCGGGACCTCGACGGTGCCGCTGCCGTCGGAGCCCAGGACCCCGAGGGGACCCTGCTTGACGACGGCGAGGTCGACGCCGGCCGCGTGGAGTGCGGCAGCGGCAGCCTGCGGCTCCCGCTCGCCGACGGCGGTGTCGCACTCGTCGAGGTTGCCGACCGCGACCGTGACGTAGGGGAGAGCCCTCTGCACCTGCTCCCGGGCCTCCTCGCGGGAGCCCCAGAACATGGGTCGGTAGTCCAGGTCGAGGATGGTGATGCCGCCCCGCCCCCGGGCCTTCAGCGCCGCCAGGGTCGCCGAGCGGCTGGGCTCCTGGCAGAGACCGGTCACGGTCACCCAGAAGATCTTCGCCGTCCGGACGGCGTCCAGGTCGAGCTCTTCCGGCTTGATCTGCAGGTCGGGAGCCGTCGGGACCCGCCCGTAGAAGTACAGGGGGAAGTCGTCCGGCGGGAAGATCTCGCAGAAGGTCACCGGTGTCGGGAGCCCGGCCACCGAGGCGACGTGCCGGTCGTCGACGCCGAAGCCCTGAAGCGCGTCGTGGAGGAACTCGCCGAACGGGTCCGCCCCCGTCCGCGACACCAGCGCCGACCGCCGGCCGTAGCGTGCCGCGGCGACCGCGACGTTCGCCGGGCTGCCACCTAGGTACTTGCCGAAGCTCTCGACCTGGCGGAGCGACACCCCGACCTGCTGCGGGTAGACGTCGACCCCGACACGCCCCATCGTGAGGACGTCGAGAGCGCCCCCCCCATCGTCCTGGCCTTGTGCCATCACGCCTGCAGTCCCTTCAGGTAGTCCAGGCTCGACTGCACGGCGGCCAGCGGGCCCTCGCCCGGGGCCGGCTCGGCGTCGAGGATCGTGTCCTGCTCCATCACGTACCAGCCCTGATAGCCGGCGCCCTCCAGCGAGCGGACAATCCCGGCGATGTCCACGTCGCCCTGGCCGAGCGGCCGGTAGAGGCCGCGCGCGACCGCCTCGGTGTAGGTGAGCTCCGCGTTGCGGACACGGTCGGCCAGAGCGGCGTCGACGTCCTTGAGGTGGACGTGGGCGACCCGGCCCGGGACCTCGCGTGCCAGCGCCGCGGGGTCGGTGCCGCCGATGAGCAGGTGGCCGGTGTCGAGGCAGAGCGGGAGGGCGGCCCCCTCGAGCACCCGCTCGACCTCGGGGGTGCGCTCGACGACGGTGCCGACGTGCGGGTGCAGGGTGGCGGTCACGCCCCGCTCGCCGGCGAGGTCGCCGATGCGGTCGAGGTTGTCGAACAGCACCCGCCAGGCCGGGTCGTCGAGCTCGACCCGCTCGTCGTAGCCGGCCGCCCCGGCGTCGGCGGACAGCACGAGAGTTCCGGCCCTTGCGGCCACGAAGGACTCCAGCGTCGGCAGGAGCGTGGCCCGGAGGTCGAGGTCCGGGTCGTGCAGGACCACTGGCACGAAGCCGCCCACAGCGGACAGGCGAGCAGCGGCGAGTCGGTCGGCCTTCGCCTGGGGCTCAGCCGGCAGGAAGCCCTCGGGCCCGAACTCGGTGGCCACCAGCCCGGCCTCACGCATCTCGCCGAGAACGCGGTCGGCGCTCATCTGGTGGCCCCAGCCGGGCACCTCGCAGACGCCCCAGGAGATGGGGGCCCCGGCCACGCGGTTGAGCATCAGGATGCCCTCGTGCCGGGCAGTCCCGGGAGCCGGACCTCGAGGTTCCGTCGCGCCGGCGCAGCCACGCTCGGCCCTTGAGCAGCCACCTCGTCCTCGCTTGTGTCTTGGGTCACCTAGGGGGAAGTTGTACGGGTGCCTCCTCGGTGGTGTCAACCCTTTGTCCTGACATACCGACAACAACATGTTGCCGTGGTCATGCACCTCACGGCGAGGTACCGTGCGGTCTCCGTCAGAAAGCAGCTCGAGTCCCGGAGGGGCGCGTGTTCTCGACGTCGTCGATCTCGGTGGACCGGACCAGCCCCGTGCCCCTCTACTACCAGGTAGCGCAGCTCCTCGAGCGAGCCATCGAGGAGGGGTCACTCCCCCCCGGCACCCGCCTGGAGAACGAGATCACCCTCGCGGAACAGTTGGGCCTGTCTCGCCCGACCATGCGTCGCGCGATCGAGTACCTGGTCGACCGAGGGCTCCTCGTTCGGAAGCGGGGGGTGGGGACACAGGTCGTCAAGTCGCAGGTCCGCCGCCCGCTCGAGCTCACCAGCTTGCACGACGACCTGGCGCGCGCCGGGAAGGAGCCGCGCACCGAGGTCCTCTCCCTGGGCGAGCAGCCGGCCACTGCGGCGGTCGCGCGGGCACTTCAGGTCGAGGAGGGCGAGCCGGTGGTCGCCCTCGAGCGGCTGCGCTACGCCGGGGACGACCCGCTGGCCCTGCTGCGCAACTACCTCCCGGCGGGGCGCGTCCCCCTGACCGAGTCTGACCTGACCACCGCCGGGCTCTATAACCTGCTCCGGCGCGCAGGCGTCCGGATACGGCTCGCGTCGCAGACCGTCGGCGCCGTCTCAGCGAACGCGGCTCAGGCGCGGCTGTTGAACGAGAGCCGCGGCGCCCCGCTGCTGACCATGCACCGGACGGCCTTCGACGACGAGGGCCACCCCGTGGAGTACGGGGACCACCTATACCGGGCCTCCCTCTACTCCTTCGAGCTCGTGCTCACTAGTCAGTGATGACCACGCGCTCCCGGACCCGAGGACCGGACCCGTGGTGACCCGAAGCCCCACCGCGCAGGTCGCGGTCCGCATCGCGCAGGAAGCGGCCCTCCTCATCCGCACCAGCGCGCGACCCCGGCGCGTGCTCCGACTCAAGAGCTCGGCCTACGACGTCCTGACCGCGACCGACCTCAAAGTGGAGCGCTACGTCCGGCGACGCCTGCGGACAGCGTTCCGCGACCACGTCGTCATCGGCGAGGAGGGCGACGGCCGTACCGAGCTCGACCTCGACCGGCCGACCTGGTTCGTCGACCCTGTCGACGGCACGACCAACTACTTCCACGGCATGCCGCTTGTCGCGTGCAACCTCGGCTTCTGGGACGGCTCGCGGCTGCGCTGCGGCGTGACCGCCGACGTCATGCGCAGCCGCACCTACTGGGCAGAGCGCGGGCGTGGGGCCTGGCTTGGGCGCGCCCGGCTCGCGGTCTCCGAGACGGAGGCCCTGGGCTCGGCCGTCGTGAGCACGGGCTTCCCCTACGACCGTGCGACGGTCGCCGACAACAACCTGGCCGAGTTCGCCGCCGTCGTGCCCCTGGTCCGCGACGTCCGACGCATCGGCTGCGCGGGACTGGACATGGCGTGGGTGGCCAGCGGCTTCCTTGACGCGTACTGGGAGCAGCAGGACGGGCCGTGGGACTGGGCCGCGGGCGCCCTGCTGGTCCGCGAGGCCGGGGGCCGGGTGACGACGTACGACGGGCGGGACTGGCGGCCGGGCGACGACACCCTCGTCGCGAGCAACGGCAGGGTGCACGAGGCGCTCCTCGACGTGCTCACCCGCGCACGAGCCGACGTGCCCCCGCGCACGTGATGGGAGCGAGGCGGGACGTCGTCGCCAGCCCCCTGCCTCTACGGTCCGGCTGAGGTGGGCACGCTGCACCGGTGAGGCCCGTCCGGTCGCCAGTCCCGCCACGGAGGCTTGATCGCGACCCGGGCGTCAGGGGGAGACGTGGCTGACCGCCCAGCAACTCGTGCAGCACGCGGATGCGAGCGACGCAGCCTTAGATGCCGGCGCAACCTCCGGCTCGGCCGCCTGAGTGCACTCCCGTGCAGTGATCGAGACCAGGCCGGAGCGTGGAGGGCAAGATATGACGTTGGGGCCCCAGAGGGGCCCCAATCGTCGACTGCCCGCGCTGCGGCGCGGGCGACCGGCGGGTCGCGGAGGGCCTTGTCCCTTCGCCCGGGCGCGGGCTCGGGCAAGACCCG
>JALYNB010000036.1 GCA_030773395.1 Actinomycetota bacterium | reverse complement strand
GTCCTTGACGGCCCGCGGCAGGGGGGCCAGCTCGGCCGCCGCGGCCTTCGCCCGCCGGGCGGCCCCCAGCACGGGCTCCCGCGTGTCCGCCGGGCTCGTCGTCGCGGTCGCGGTCATGCGGCTCCTCCTGCTGGCGGTGCGGGTGCCGGTGCGGGTGCGGTGAGCTGGTGTCGGGGTCAGCGTAGGCACGCCCGCGCCTCTTCCCGCACCGCGCCGGATAGTTCCTCGGGCGGCAGGTCACCTCCGGGCCCCGTCAGTTCGGCGGGAGGGCCCGGAGCCGCATCCCGGGCAGGACGCCGTCGGGCACGAACGCGGCTGTCGACACGCCCCCGCGCTCCCGGCGCTCGAAGGCCTCCCGCTCGACGACCTCGAGGCCCAGCACCTGCCAGAGGGGCAGGCCGGCGCTCGCCCGGTGCTCCCCCCAGAGGCGCAGGGCGAGGGCGGCGGCGTCCTCGCAGCCGTGCGCCTCCTCCCAGTAGTCGAGCTGGACCTGGTCGGTCGAGTACCGGGCCGCGAGGAGGAACGGCTGCTCGGCGGCGAGCCGGCCGAGCGCGGAGCAGACCTCGCCGACGTCCGTGGTCACGCCACCCACGGTGAGCGTGACGTGCCACATCTGCCCTCGCTCCACCCCGTCATGAAACCGCGCCGCGGTCACGCCCCGCCGGTCTTCGGCCGAAGATGCACCGCCGGACACCGCCGGTCACGGCCTCGCCCGCGACGCCGGCAGCAGCACGATCTCGTCGGCGTGCACGAGCTCGCGCTCGTAGGCCGGCCCGCGCTCGACGGCGAGGTCACGGGTCGAGCGGCCGAGCAGCCCGGGGAGTTCGGTGGCGTCGTAGCCGACGAGGCCGCGGGCCACGACGCGCCCCGCCAGGTCGGCGAGCTCCACGGGGTCGCCGGCGCTGAACGCCCCGGTCACCGCGGTCACGCCCGCGGGCAGGAGGGAGCGGCGCTGGCGTACGGCGCGCACGGCCCCGTCATCGAGCACCAGCCGGCCCTGCGGCGTGCTGGCGTGGGCCAGCCACAGCAGCCGGGAGCGGGTGCGCGCTCCGGTGGGGTGGAACAGCGTGCCGACGGGCTCGCCGGCGAGCGCCTGCGCGGCCTGCCCGGCCGAGGTGAGCAGCACGGGCACGCCGGCGCTGGTCGCCACCCGCGCCGCCTCGACCTTCGAGGCCATGCCGCCCGACCCGAGGCCCGCGGACCCGGTGCCGCCGGTCTCGACGCCGACGAGGTCGTCCTCCCCGCGGACCTCGTCGAGGCGGCGGGCCCCGGGTCGCCGCGGGTCGCCGTCGTAGAGGGCGTCGACGTCGGAGAGCAGGACGAGGGCGTCCGCGGCCACGAGGTGCGCGACGAGCGCGGCCAGGCGGTCGTTGTCCCCGAACCGGATCTCGTCGTTGGCGACGGTGTCGTTCTCGTTGACGACCGGTACGACGCCGAGCGCCAGCAGGCGGTCCAGCGTGACCCGGGCGTTGCGGTAGTGCGAGCGGCGTACGACGTCGTCGGCGGTGAGGAGCACCTGCCCGACCCGGCGGCCGTGCCGGCCGAACGAGGCCGCGTAGCGCTCGACGAGGAGCCCTTGCCCCACGCTGGCCGCGGCCTGCAGGGTGGCGAGGTCGCGCGGCCGGCGGCCGAGCCCGAGCGGCGCGAGGCCGGCGGCGATCGCGCCGGAGGAGACCAGCACCATCTCCGAGCCGGCGGCCGCCCGGAGGCTGATCGCGTCGACGAGGCCGTCGACCCGGTCCGGGTCGAGCCCGCCCTCGGCGGTGGTGAGCGACGAGGACCCGACCTTGACTACCACGCGGTGGGCGGCGGCGACGGTACGCCGGTCGACGGACCCGCTCACCAGTCGTCGTCGGCGCCGGCCGCCCCGGACCCCGACGCGCCGCCTCCCTCGAACTCGGCGTCCGCGGCGTCGCCCGTACGCGACCGGCGCCGGCCCTTCTTGCGGGCCAGTCGGCTGGCCGCACCCTCCCGGCCGGTCGGGTCGAGACGGACGTCCGTGCCGCGGGGCGTGCGGGGGATGTCGACACCGGCCAGGGTCGTCGGCTCCCAGCCGAAGATGACATCGCCGACGACCACGTCGTCGCCCGGCTGCGCCCCGGCCTTGGCGAGCGCCTCCTCGACGCCGGCCTTCGCGAGCCGGTCCGCGAGGTAGCCGACCGCCTCGTCGTTGCTGAAGTCGGTCTGCAGCACCCAGCGCGCCGGCTTCTCGCCGGTGACGACGAAGCGCTCCTCGCCGTCCTCGCCCGTCTCCCGGCTGAGGCCGAAGTCGGGCTCGTCGACCGCGCGCGGCCGGAGCACGATGCGCGTGGTCTCCTCCACGGGGCGCGCGGCCCGGGCGCCCTCGACGACCTCGGCGAGCGCGTAGGTCAGCGGGGCGAGTCCCTCGCGCGTCACCGTGCTGATCGGGAACACGCGGAACCCGCGCTCCTGCAGGGACGGCGTGACGATGTCCGCGAGGTCGCGGCCCTCCGGCACGTCGACCTTGTTGAGAACGACGAGCCGGGGCCGGTCGACGAGCCCGCCGTACGCCGACAGCTCGGCCTCCACCGCGTCGAGGTCGCTCTCGGGGTCGCGGCCCGGCTCCAGGGTCGCGCAGTCGAGCACGTGGACGAGCACGGCGCACCGCTCGATGTGGCGCAGGAACTCCAGCCCGAGGCCCCTGCCCTGGCTGGCGCCAGGGATGAGTCCGGGGACGTCCGCGATGGTGAAGATGCTGTCGCCCGCCTTCACGACCCCGAGGTTCGGCACGAGCGTCGTGAAGGGATAGTCGGCGATCTTCGGCTTGGCCGCCGAGAGCACGCTGATGAGCGACGACTTGCCGGCACTGGGGAAGCCGACGAGCGCCACGTCGGCGACGGTCTTGAGCTCGAGGACGACGTCGCGCTGCTCCCCCGGCTCGCCCTTCAGCGCGAAGCCCGGCGCGCGCCGCTTCGGCCCGGCCAGCGCCGCGTTGCCGAGCCCGCCGCGGCCGCCCCGGGCGACGACGACACGGGAGCCGGCCCCGACGAGGTCGGCGATCTGCTCACCGTCGGGGGTCGTGACCACCGTGCCGTCGGGGACCCGCAGCTCGATGTCGTCGCCGTCCGCGCCGTTCTTGTGCGCGCCCTGGCCCTGCTTGCCGCTGTCCGCCCGCTGGTGCGGCCGGTGGTGCAGCTCGAGGAGCGTGGTGACCTGCGGGTCGACGACCAGCGTGACGTGGCCGCCGCGGCCGCCGTTGCCGCCGTCGGGGCCGCCGAGCGGCTGGAACTTCTCGCGGTGGATGGAGGCGGCGCCGTGCCCGCCGTTGCCCCCCGCGACATGCAGGACGACGCGGTCCACGAACGTGGTCACGGCTTCCTCCTGGTGGCCGGGGCGCGGGGGCGTGCTGCTGTCCGCGCCGACTGTCGGCGTGTCGGGACGACACGCCCTCGTGCTGCCCCGGCGCGGCCGGCGCCCGGGCTCGGGTCGGCCC
>JALYNB010000035.1 GCA_030773395.1 Actinomycetota bacterium | reverse complement strand
CTACTACCCGGACCTAGGAGTCGGTTCCAACAACCTGAAGCTGCCGAAAAAGGTGAGCGGGCAGACCAGCTGGAGATCTCGTAACTCTTACGATCCGGGTGGGTGCTGCCGCATGTGGGAGGTCGTCGCGCTGCTAGTGACCGCGACTGACACGGATGGAACCCTTCGGGCGCCTCTTGCCCTCTATGGGGCTCTACGCCACGAACCTGGGACGGCGTCCTCTGATCCGCGTTGCCGGAGCATTCTGCCAGTCGACGCCGCAGTGGAGCAGTAGTCGCAGTCTGTAGCCGTGGCCGACGCGGACGAGTGCCCGCTCTGCCACGACCATCACGCTCTGCGTGAGGAGATCGATCCTCCTCGAGCCTCTCTGGACTCGCGACTGCACCGGCAGCGCGTTAGCACAGTGCCAGCGGCCGCCAATGTTGTCACTCCCCCGAAGACCGCCGGGGCTGCTATCTCAACGATGCCGGGATCTGAGACGAGGGCCAGCAAATCAGCACCCACGTCGCCGTGGCGTACACCAGTGCCGCGGGTCCCTGCCGGGCTACCAACCCGCCCCGACCTTGTCCTGCTGCAACTCGACCCCTCCATGTCTGCGGCGCCGCGCCCTGCTGCGATCGGGTGGCGCCTACCTCCGTTGCTCGTGCACATCCATCGTCAAGCCCTGGCCGAGAGGCAGCTGTCAGGGGACGAGCGGTACGCCGGCGCCGAGCCGGTGCTGGGCTGGGTCGCGTAGTGCTCCTGTGGCTGGCGGGGCCCGGAGTACCTCGCGGTGCTGCACCCCCCGGCCGACCCCCTTTCCGGGGTGGCGCCACCGGAACTCGACGAGGCCTGGTGGCCCGCCTGGGACGCGCACATCCAAGCCGTGCTCGCCACCGCCTACCAGCGGCCGGCCTCCCCGGCCCACTAACGACGGCGGACGGCGCTCCCGGACCTGCTGATCGCCCGCAACCCGGACCCGAACAGCACCCTGCCCTACCTGCTGCGGGTCCCGCTCGGCCCGGGGCTGGTGTTCCGCACCAAGCGCACCTGGCCGCGGACCAGCACCTTGTACTGCCACCCCGTCCCCGCGGAGCGCTCCCAGATCGTGTTCACCACCGCCCGCGGCGAGATGGTGTTCTGGCAGTCCCCCCGCACTCGCAAGCAGGCCCGCCCCGATGTGCGGCTGCCCACCGCCCGCGCTGCCGGCCTCCCTGGGCTGGAGATCCTCGTCGACGCGCACGAGCGCTACCCGTACGGCTTCGCCGGCCAGCAGGTCCGCACCCGCCGTCAGGCCCTGCCCTGCGGGGACTACGCCGTCCAGCTCGACGGCCGTGTCGTCGCAGCGGTCGAGCGAAAGTCGCTGCCGGACCTGGTGAGCAGCCTGACCAGCGGCCGGCTGCGCTACGCCCTCGGCGAGCTCGCCGCGCTCCCCCGCGCCGCGGTCGTCGTCGAGGACCGCTACAGCCAGGTCTTCACCCAGGACCGGGTCCGGCCCGTGCTGGTCGCCGACGGTCTGGCCGAGCTGCAGGTCCGCTGGCCCACCGTCCCGATCCTGTTCTGCGAGACCCGCAAGCTCGCCGAGGAGTGGACCTACCGCTACCTTGCCGCCGCCTCCGCCTGGGCCGCGGCCGAACCCGCGGTCCTGGCCCGACTCGCCGCCCACGCCGACCCCGGCGCCAGCGCCGGCCCGCTTCAGCCCGACCCGCCCGTCGGCCCCGCACTGCCCGCCCCGTCCACCGCGGAGGTCCGGGCCTGGGCCCGCGCCTGCGGCCTGCCCGTCCCCGACCGGGGACGGCTCCGCCCGGAGGTCCACGCCGCTTGGCGCCACGCCCACCCAGAACGAGCCGCAGCACCCTGACCGACCCCCGTCACCTCCACGGTGCGTCCTGGTCACGATCGGGTGACGCCCCTGCGGCGCCGGGCCGCGCCCCCGACAGTGGTAACCGGACAAGCGCGCAGAGGGCGGGGCGACCATGAGCCAGACCCACAGCGAGCAGGAGGACGGCCGCGCGGGCCGCCGCGACGTCGTTCTGCTCGAGCTCGAGCAGGCCCGGTCCCGCCGCCGCGCCCGGCACCTCACCCTGCGGCTGCCGCACCGCCTGCCCCTGCCCACCCAGACCGCGCGGCCGACCAAGGCCGGATAAGTGGCTTCTGACGGTGCGCCATCTGCGCCCGGTGCACGCAGTACTTCCCCGCGGACCGGTCCCGTTCCGCCCGACCCGTCGTACCTCGACGCCCTCATGGCGCGCAGCGCGGCTGCTGCGGCGCAGGCGGAGCCGCTGGTCAGTCAGCACGACGGAGCCGGGAACGCGGTGCTCCAGGCCGCCGACGGGGCTGTCGGCCAGCTCGGCCCCGAGCTCGTCGCGCTCAGCCGAGACGTGCACGCCCATCCCGAGGAGGGGTTCAGCGAGCACCGGACGGTGAGGGTGGTCGCGGAGCTGCTGCAGCGCCACGGCGTGGACGTGCAGGTCGGCGTGCACGGCCTAGAGACGGCGCTGCGGGCGAGCACGAGCAGCGGGACCGGACCCCACGTGGCGGTGCTCGCCGAGTACGACGCGTTGCCCGGCGTCGGCCACGCCTGCGGCCACAACATCATCTGCGCGAGCGCCGTCGGTGCCTTCCTCGCGGCA
>JALYNB010000034.1 GCA_030773395.1 Actinomycetota bacterium | reverse complement strand
GCCCTGCGCCGGCCCCTGCACGCCGGGCCGGGGGCCTGGCAGGCCGCGGCCCTCGTGCCGGGCACCCGCACCCGCGCGGCGCCCTGACACCACCGCTCGCGAGCCGCCCGCGTCCTGTCGGCGGCGGGCACTAGGGTCCGCCGAACCAGCAGGGCACACCCGACCACGGGCACCAGGAGGCGCACAGATGGCGGTCACGGTCGTCGGCATCAACCGGACCCAGGACGCGTCCATCGCGCTGACAGACGGCGGCCCGCTCATGCACAGCCTGCAGAAGGAGCGCGTCAGCCGGCGCAAGCACCACTGGGGCCGGGTCGGCGACGTCCGCGACCGCTACGTCTCGCGGATGCCGCAGCTGGCGACCCCCGTGGACCTGGTCGTGGAGTGCTACTCCTCCGACAGCGAGATCGCGAACCTCGACGACTACCGCGACGAGCTGCGGCAGTCCCTGCAGCTGCGCGACGACGCCCAGCTGGTGCTCGTCTCCCATCACCTGGCCCACCTCTACAGCGCGTTCTTCCCCTCGCCGTTCGACCGCGCCGCCGCCATGGTGATCGACGCGCAGGGCAGTCCCGTGCGCGACTTCACCGAGGCCGTCGACCTCCCCGCCGACGCGGACGGCGACCTGCTCGAGGTCAGCTCGTTCTACCGCTGCGACCGCGAGACCGGCCGGGTGGAGTGCGTGGCCAAGCAGCTGTGGGACGGCGACTGGGCCCAGCCCGTCGGCCTGGGCTGCTTCTACTCCCTGCTCACGAAGATGCTCTGGCCGCACGGCGAGGGCAACGAGGGCAAGGTGATGGGGCTCGCGCCGTTCGGCGACCCCGACGCGCACGACCTCCCGCCGCTGGAGGTGCGGGGCCACGAGGTCTTCATCCCCGACGAGTGGATGAAGGCCTTTCAGGAGAAGGACCGCTACACCTTCTTCCAGGACGACGGCGCCGACCGGGCCGGCTCCGCCGGACACGGCAGCTTCGCCGACTGCGCGAACCTCGCGGCCGCCGGTCAGCGCGCCTTCGAGGTCGCGCTGATGACGCTCGCGTCGTGGGTGCAGGAGCAGACCGGTGAGGAGTTCCTCGTCTTCGCCGGGGGCACCGGGCTGAACTGCTCGGCGAACGGCCTGCTGATCCGCGAGTCGCCGTACATCGACGTCTTCATCCCCCCGAGCCCGCACGACGGCGGCACGGCGGTGGGCTGCGCCCTCTACGGACTCATCGCCTGCCTCGGCCAGAGCAGTGACTTCCGCTGGACGAACGACTTCCTCGGCCCCGACCTGGTGCCGGCTGAGGTCGAGGCCGCCGTGGCGGACCTCCCCGCGGGCCTCGTGGTGGAGCGGCCCGACGACCTCGCCGGCGCGATGGTCGACCTGCTGGAGCGCGGGCGCGTCGTCGCGCTGCACCAGGGTCGCAGCGAGTCGGGCCCTCGGGCGCTGGGCAACCGCAGCATCATCGGCGACCCGCGCCTGCCCGCGATGCAGGACTACATCAACTACGAGGTCAAGGGCCGTGAGTGGTTCCGGCCGCTGGCCCCGCTCGTGCTCGCCGACCACGCCGAGCGCATCTTCGACATCGACCGGCCGGCGCCGTTCATGCAGTACGCGGCCCACGTGCACGAGGAGTTCCGCGGCACGTATCCCGGCATCACCCACGTTGACGGCACCGCGCGGCTGCAGACCGTCGAGCCGGAGAACACGCCGTTCCTCCACACGCTGATGAGCGCCTGGCACGAGCGCACGGGCTCGCCGGTCCTGATCAACACCTCGCTGAACGGGCCGGGTGACCCGCTGACGGAGACCCCCGCCGACTCCGTCGCCACGCTGGAGAAGACGGGGATGCACGCGCTGGCGATCCCGCCTTACCTGATCCGCAAGACCGACGAGCCGCCGGTGCCCGGCGAGAGCTGGGACTCGCCCCCCAAGCCGGCCTGAGTCCCGGGCCCCCGCCGGTCCCGGTCCGGTGCGGCTGGTCAGGCCGTCCCCGCGGCCAGGCGCTCCCAGTACGCCAGATACGACCGGTGCAGCCAGCCGTCGACCCACGCCCGGTCCGGCTGCGGGGGCACTGAGGCACTGTCCCGCAGCGCCCGGAGCCGCTGCTCCGCATCCGTCACGGCTGCCAGCACCTCCGGCAGGGGTACGTCGCCGCGCCGCACCGCCAGCAGGTGGCTCCGAGACGGCTCGGGGACCGGCAGGGTTATCCGCCCGGTCGTGAGCAGCTCGACTCCCTGGACGCCGAGCCGCAGCGCGTGCCGACCAGCCGGGGACAGCGTGCGGCCGCCGCGGACCACCCGCACCGCCGAACGGGGGGCCACTGGCGCGGGCAGGGGCTGGGTCTCGGGCGACGGCGGGGGAGTCTGCACGCGTCATGATCCCGGAGCCGGGAAGGTCCCCGCGAGCGGTACGCCCCCCAGCCGGTCGAGCACGTTGCGCGTTATCCGCTCCACCGGGCCGGGGCGGTCCAGCAGCCGCACCCAGTCCGTGGTGGCCGCGTTGAACACCGTGCCGCGCCGGTGCTGCAGGAGCACCATCGTGGCGGCGGCGTTGCCGGAGCCCCAGCCGCTGGGCCGCAGGTCTCCAACCCCCAGGATCAGGGCATCGCGCGGGGTGCCGTCCTCGCCGCTGGGCCCCACCACCCGGCCCGCCTCGAGGTCCGCGCGGTCGAACGCGGCGCCGTCGCACTCGTAGCCGACGACGTACTCGTCGGGGCCGCCGCCGAACACGTCACCGTCGGCGAGCCCCGTCCCGGCGTACACCCACGAGTCGGCGTGCTGCACCCGGAAGCCCACCGGCACCGGGTGGTCGTCGCGGTCGCGCTCCCCGCCGTGGCGGAAGCTCGCGCCGAGGACGGTGTTCTCCGGGTCGGTGCTCCTGGCGGGGTCGGACCACTGGTGCAGGCGCGCGAATGCGAGCCCGGTGTCGTCGAAGGCCACCCGCCACCACATGGTGTTGCCGCTGAAGAACGCCAAGTTGCCCCCGGCGTCGACCCACTCCTCCACCGCCGAGCGCATGGCGTCCGACCAGTACTCGTCGTGGCCGGCGCTGACCAGCAGAGGGTACGGCCGCAGGAGGTCCGCACCGAGGCGGTGCAGGTCGACGTCGGTGCACCAGTCGACGGCGTAGCCGGCCCGCTCCAGCCACCGCACGAGCCGCCAGTCCCAGTGCGCGAACGTCTGCCGCGGCGTCGCGTCGAACGGGTCGGTGTTCCACAGGTCGTAGGGCACGCCCCCGGTGCCTCCGCCCGGGCGGTGCAGGTTCACCGACGGCGGCGGGTCGACCGGCAGCCGCCCGGGGCGGGGGAGGCTGTAGAGGCACCAGGTGCCGTCGTCGTTCGTGGGCCCGAACAGGTCGCCGTGCACGACGTCGTAGGCGTGGTAGGTCAGGAGCGGGAGCTTCGCGAGCAGCGCCCCGGGCCGCGGCGCAGGGGGCCGGACGACGAACAGCACCTTCGCGTCGCGACCGTCGGGGGTCGACCTGTCGGGGTGGGTGGTGTCCCGCCCGGCGCCGTCCCCCTCGACGAGCACGGCGACGTACACGCCCGGCTCCTCGGGCGCGGGCAGCCGGTACGCCGCCCACGGCTCCAGGGACCGGCCCCACGGGTCGGTGTTCGCCACCGACCAGTCCTGGTGAGGCATGTGCGCGGGCGCCGGCCGCCCCGGCAGCCACCCGGAGCCCGCCTGCAGCACGAGGTCGGCGCCGCACCGCCAGAGCTCGACGCGGAACTCGGGCGCGTCCGTGGCGACGTGCAGCACGACCTCGCCGCCGGCGACGGGGCTCCGCTGCCGAGGGAAGCCGCGGATCACGCGGGGTCGGTGCGCAGGCGGCCCAGCAGCCCGTCCGCCGCGAAGCGCTCACACAGGCCGCGGCGGCGGAACCCGAAGTCGTCGTACGACGTATCGGGGGGAACGAGAAAGCGCTCCAGCCAGCCGAGGTCGTCGGCGGTGACCGGCCAAAGCGTGACGTCCACGACCGGCACGCTAGCGCTGCCACCGAACACCGCTCGGTCGCCGTCCGTAGACTGCGCCGCCACCGACGCCCCTGGAGGTTCCCCCCGTGCGCAAGGTCCTCATCGCCAACCGCGGGGAGATCGCCGTCCGCGTCGCGCGGGCGTGCCGAGACGCCGGCCTCGGCAGCGTCGCGGTCTACGCCGAGCCCGATCGGGACGCCCTCCACGTCCGCCTGGCCGACGAGGCCTTCGCCCTCGGGGGGCAGACGCCGGGCGAGAGCTACCTCGACATCGGCAAGGTGCTCGACGCGGCGAAGGCCAGCGGGGCCGACGCCGTCCACCCGGGGTACGGGTTCCTGTCGGAGAACGCCGACTTCGCCCAGGCGGTCCTCGACGCCGGGCTCACCTGGGTCGGGCCCCCGCCGGCCGCGATCCGCGCCCTCGGCGACAAGGTGGCGGCCCGCCACATCGCCGAGCGCGCCGGCGCCCCGCTCGTCGCCGGCACCAAGGACCCGGTGTCGGGCGCGGACGAGGTCGTGGCGTTCGCGGAGGAGCACGGGCTCCCCGTCGCGATCAAGGCGGCGTACGGCGGGGGCGGGCGCGGTCTCAAGGTGGCCCGCGAGCTGTCGGAGGTCGCCGAGCTCTACGACTCGGCGGTCCGCGAGGCGGTGGCGGCCTTCGGCCGCGGGGAGTGCTTCGTCGAGCGCTACCTCGACAAGCCGCGCCACGTCGAGACCCAGGTGCTCGCCGACACGCACGGCAACGTCGTCGTGGTCTCGACCCGGGACTGCTCCCTGCAGCGGCGCCACCAGAAGCTCGTCGAGGAGGCGCCGGCGCCGTTCCTGTCCGAGGAGCAAGTCCGCACGCTCTACGACAGCTCCAAGGCGATCATGCGCGAGGCCGGGTACGTCGGCGCGGGCACCGTCGAGTTCCTCGTCGGCCAGGACGGCACGATCAGCTTCCTCGAGGTGAACACCCGGTTGCAGGTCGAGCACCCGGTGACCGAGGAGATCAGCGGGATCGACCTCGTCCGGGAGCAGTTCCGGATCGCCGCCGGTGGCGAGCTGCCGTTCGGCGACCCGCCGCTGCGGGGGCACTCGATCGAGTTCCGCATCAACGGCGAGGACCCGGGCCGCGGCTTCCTGCCCGCCCCCGGAGCCCTGACGGCCTGGCGGGCGCCCGACGGCCCGGGCGTCCGCCTCGACAGCGGCGTGGAGGACGGCTCGGTCATCGGCGGGGCGTTCGACTCGCTGCTGGCCAAGCTGATCGTGACCGGCAGCGACCGGGCGCAGGCGCTGGAGCGGGCGCGGCGCGCCCTCGACGAGTTCGAGGTCGACGGCATGGCCACGGCGCTGCCGTTCCACCGCGCCGTCGTCCGCGACCCGGCGTTCGCTCCCGACGGCGAGGCCCCGTTCACGGTGCACACCCGCTGGATCGAGACGGAGTTCGACAACACGATCCCGCCGTACGCCGGCGGGGGCGCCCCGGCCGAGGAGCCCGCGGAGCGCGAGCGGGTGGTCGTCGAGGTGGGCGGCCGCCGCCTGGAGGTCGTGCTCCCCGCGGGGCTCGCCGCCGGCACCGCCGCGAAC
>JALYNB010000033.1 GCA_030773395.1 Actinomycetota bacterium | reverse complement strand
GTGTTCACCGTCGACCAGCCGCGCGACGTTGACTACCTCGTTCAGCTCGGCGTCGACGGCATCATCAGCAATCACCCGGCCCGGGTCCTGCACCGGCTGGCACAGCAGGCACCCTCGCGGCCGGTGGTGGGCCGTGACCCGCTGCAGTAATCAGCGCCCCGACCAGCAGATCACTGAGCGCGGGTGGCATCGGTTCGACCCGTAGCCCTGGCCGTCGACGACGAGCGGGTTGACCACGACGCCGTAGTCGTCGACCGCGGCGACCGCTGCTCGTCGACAGTGCCGAGCTCGGGGTCGATCTCGACGACCACGGCGTACGTGCCGAACGGGAACGCCTGCGGCGGCGCGAACCGCTCGTCGACGCAGCGACCCGGTGCGCTTGACGACCTCGCCGACGGCGAGCGGTGCGGCGCCCGGGCCGCTAAGCACCCCGCGTCGTACCGGACGGCGGCCGGGTCGAGGCCTGCGAGCCGCGCGTACCACTCCCGCAGCCGCGCGACGACGCCCTCGGCCGCGCGCCAAGACCGCGCAGCGGCAGAGGTTGCCGCTCATCCGCTCGCGGACCTCGGCCTCGTCGAGGTCGACGGTCTCGGCGGTCAGGTCCCCCGGTCGACGGGGTGGGCCACCCGCACGGGCCTCGTCGATCACCTCACAGCCGAGCAGATCTGCCCCGGCGTGCAGTAGCCGCACTGGAAGGCGTCGCAGTCGGCGAACGCCTGCTGCACGGCGTGGAGCTCGCCCCCCGCGGTTAGGCCCTCCACGGTGACCACATCCCGGCCCTCGCGCGCCACCGCCAGCACGAGGCAGGTCGTTGACGCGGTGCCCGTCGAGCAGCACCGTGCACGCGCCGCACTGTCCCCGGTCGCAGCCCTTCGAGCCGGTCAGCCGAGGGTCTCGCGCAGGACGTCCAGCAGCGTGGTGCGGTGGTCGAGGGCCAGCTCCACCGGGTGGCCGGTGACGGCGAACGACACGGTGCCCGCCGTGTCGAGGCTCGTGGTGTCGGAGCTGCCCGCATCGGTCACGACGCCGGCCCCGCTGCTGCCGTTCCGGTCCACCCGCGACGCCACCCGCTCAATGTGGCGCGCGGGTACCCCCGTCCGTGCCCGACAACCCGACACCCTGCGGTGACGATCCACTCCACGCCGGCACCACCTTCCAGGGTGCGCTGGGCGGGGTCGCTGACCTCTGCCGGGAGCAGCCCCGCCAGGAGGTGGGGCGGTCAGGAGTCGATCGCCGCGAGCAGCTCGCTGCACGCCTGCTCGCAGCGACGGCACGCCTCGGCGCAGATCCGGCAGTGCTCGTGCATCTCAGCGTGCTGCTCGCACTCGTCACCGCAGGACTTGCAGGCCTGGACGCACGCCTGCAGCAGAGCGCGGGTGAGGTTCGCGTCGTAGCCCGTGTGGCGGGACAGGACGCGGGCGGTCGTCTGGCAGATGTCGGCGCAGTCGAGGTCGGTGCGGATGCACTTGGTCAGGTCGGCGACCATGTCCTCGCTGAGGCAGGCGTCTGCGCAGGCGGTGCAGGTCTGGCCGCACGCCACAGCCTCGTCGATCACTCGGGCGAGCAGCTGCCGGTCGAGGTTGATCGACTTCGGGTAGGTCTCGAGCATCGCGGCGGCGTTCGTCATGCGCTCCTCCTTCTGGACTTCCTGCCAGGAAACATCCGCGTACCCGCGCGGATGTGGGGTAACCCGACCTGGAGGAACGGAGGACGGAGGCGAGGTGCCCACGGAGCCGATGCCGGAGCAGGACGCCGGCCACGATCACCCGGTCGACCCAGCCCGGGTGGCGACGGCCCGCGCCCGACTGATCAGCGTCGAGGAGGCAGGTCGGCTTGCGGGGTTGCTGGGGCTGCTCGCCGACCCCGTCCGCTCCCGCATCCTCTACGCACTCGACCTCGTCGACGAGCTCTGCGTCGGTGACATCGCCCTCGCCCTCGAGGCGACCGAGGACTCCGTCGGCTACGCGCTGCGACTACTGCGGACCGCCGGGCTCGTCAGCACTCGCAAGGAGGGCCGGGTCGTCTACTACCGCCTTGCCGAGGGATTTCCGGCACCGCTCCGGGAGCACTGCCTGCGTTCACTCGTCGAGCTCAGCCGCCGGCAGTCCGAGGAGGTCCTGTGATGGCCGGGTGCGCGCCCGCCCTCCAGTGCTGCACGCCCGGACACGCTTTCACGCCCTGACGCTGCTCCTCCCCCGCCCCCTCGACGTGGAGGCGCTCTTCATGTACCCCGGGGCGCTCGTCGTCGCGGAGGAGGGCGTCACCGCCGTCGTCGAGACGTCCGGTCTGCTCGGTGTGCTCGTCGTCGGGGTGCGCCACGCGGGGCGCGCGCGGGTCCCCGGTGGGCCTGGCCGAGCTCCTGCTGCGGACGGCGATCGGGCGGCTGCCGTACCCGCTCGTCGCCGTGCCCCGGGAGGCGCGGCTGTGCTGCGAGGCCGAGCAGGCGCTACGCAGCCCTGCCGGGTCACGGCAGACGCCGCCCGTTCCTCTCGGCCCAGCGCCGCTCCCGGCCGCTTGCCCACCGACTGCCTACTGTCGCGCCGCGAGCAGGCCGCCCAGCATGGCCCCGTAGACGACGTGCGCGGCGAGGAGCCTCGGCTGCCGGCGGGGCACGTCCTCGTGCGGCGGGGGTACCAGGCCCAGCGCGGGGATGGCGAGACCGTAGGTCGTGGCGTAGACCCCGAGCGCGAACGCCGTGCCGCGCAACGGCGGGGGGATCCGCGCGAGCCCCGGTGCCACCCGGAGCAGCGTCCGTGTCAGGCCGGCGTAGACGGCACCGGCACCGGCTCCGAAGGCGACGTGCGCCGCGGTCTCGACGAGCGCACGAGTCGCCTTCCCGCTCGGCTCGAGGTGGAGCAGCCGGAGCGCGCGTTCCGTGACGACCGCCGGGGCGAGCCGGCCGCCCCCGGCCCACCGCTGCCAGGCGAGCATCTCCACGGACATCAGACCGGTGGCCGCGGCTCCGGAGACAGCTCCGGCGACCAAGACGGACGGTAGGCGGTCAGCGGGGTTCACCGCCGCCCTCCCGCGGCTCATCCGGGAGCACCTGAGTTGTCCGCGCCGAACGAGAACTCGGGAGCCTCGCTTGTCCAAGGCTCGACCCCTCCCCGTGCGACCTGTCGAGAAGGGCCCGGGTTCGGGTCGGGCGGGGTGAACTCGGGGACCGGCGGGAGGACGGGGACGGTCATGCGAGGGACCTACCCGCCGTCATTTCGAGGACACGGAGGGCTCGGCGTGGCCCGCTCGGGAGCTGCCCGCAGGGTCAGGTCACCTCCACGTCGTGGACCCCGGACGCCGTCCCGGTGATCCGCAGCGCGCCGAGCCTGCGCAGCATGGCCAGGGACGCCGGGTTGTCCGACGCCACCTGCGTAATGAGCTCGGTGACACCCTCCGGGCGGCGCTGGGTGAGCGCGTCGAGCAGCACCGTCGCCGCCCCGCGGCCCTGCCACTCGTCGAGGACGGTCACCGCGACGTCCGCGGCTGTGGGCCGGTCGGGGTGGCGGATGAGCCTGCCCACGCCGATGACCTCCTCGTCGCCCTTCCGCGGGAGCGCCACCAGAACGAGGGCCACGTGCTCGACGCCGTCCACGCCGTCGACGAGCACGCGGAGCAGGTCGTCGGAGAGGGTGCCGACCGAGGACAGGAAGCGCTGGTACTTCGACGTGTCGGACAGCCGGAGGTAGCCCTCGCGCAGCCCCTTCCGGTCCTGCTGCAGCAGTGGCCAGGTGATCGCTGGTGTGCTGTCTCGGAGCGTAACCTCGTCGGCCATGGCGCCTCCACCGCAGCTGCGACCTCGACGTCGCCCCCTGCGTGGTCAGGTTCCCGGCAGCGGGAGCGCCGACACGGCAGGAGACGGGCCGCCGGCCAGGCAAGCCGGTCAGCCGGCGGTCCAGGTCACCCCGTGCTCCCGGCCGCACTCGGCGACGAGCTCGGCGGCGCGGGCGAGCGGGAGCGGGTCCGGCATGGGGTAGTCCGCCCGCACCGCGGCGAGCGCGTCGCCGAACCGGACGAGGCTGCCGAAGTCGCGGGGGAAGCGGTCCGGGTCGGCGCCCGCGAAAACGCCGATCTTGCGGGCGCGGCCGAGCAGCTCCTGCCACTGGCGGGCGGTGCCCAGTCCCGCGCTGTCGGTGCCGTGGCTGAACAGCGCGAGCCGGATCTCGTCGTACGGCGGCACGGCGTCCAGGTGCCCGCGGACCGTGTCCAGGCTCCGCTCCACCGGGAAGATCGTCCAGAGCGGGACGGAGCGGGTGCGCAGCACGTGCCACGGCTCCAGCAGCACGAACGACTCGACGAGGAGCCGGTCGAGCGGCACGCCCTGGTCGGCGTACCACTGCCGGTGCATGCCGGCGACGGCGGCCGAGAGCTGCTCCGGGTCGTCGAAGCGGAGCCGTACCACCCGCGCGCCGATCCGGGCGGCGACGCGGCGGACGTCGTCGAGCAGCGCCGGGTCGAAGCCCCACTCCGCCTCCGGGCTCTCGCCGTCCGCGGCCGGCGGGTCCCAGGCGCGGACCGGCGAGCGGTGCCGCTCCAGGAAAGCGGCGACCCGGGGACCGCCCCGCGCGTACTCCTCCGGCGTGAGGCCGCCGGCGGCACCGTGCTGGAACAGGTGCCGCTCCTGCACGGTCGTGGTGGGCCAGGTCAGGCCGCACTCGACCACGACCACGGTGCCGCCCGGCTCGAGGCGCTCGGTGAGGAACCGCTCGTAGGCGGGGCCCAGAGTGCGGCGCTTGAGCCGGAAGTAGGTCATCCGGGCGACCATGAGCCGGTCCTGGTTGGCGTCGTGCATGTGGTGGAGCACGACGTCGGGGTTCGCGTCGAGGAGCGCCCGGGCCGGCGCCCGCACGGCCGCGATGTCGGCCCGCGGGTCGTCGGGGTGCACACCCGAGCGGCGGACCGGCACGAGCACGGTCTGCGGCAGCCAGGGGGCGCCGACCGCGGCCGCGAGGTGGACCAGGGCCCCGTTCGAGGACCCGACGAACACGGCCGGGTACCGGCGGCGCGGGTACGCGTCGGCCATCCACTGCCCGATCTCGTCGACGTCGACGTCCCCGACGCGCCCTTGCGGCACGGCCTCCGACCAGCCCGACCACCGGTAGGCCTCCTGCCGCACCCGGTCGGGCAGGTAGTTCGCGGCGGGCAGCACCGCGCGGGCCAGCGGGGGCGGGGCGCTGCCCAGCGCCGGGAAGTCCCGGCCGTGCAGGAACGCCGACAGCGCGCGCAGCATCGCGCTCGCGCTGTCAAAGGCCGCGACGGCCCGGTCCGGCCTCACCGCTGCCCCCCGGCGCGGGCTGCAGAGGCGGCCTCGGCGTCCTCGTCGTCGTCCCGAGCGGCGAGGAGGAAGTCGCGGACGATCGCCGCCGACCGCTCGGGCGCCAGGGTCAGCGCGTTGTGCGGCTGCCCCGGCACGACGGCCAGCCGCCCACGGGGCAGCCGGCGCACCAGGTCCTCCGCCCAGTCCTCGGGGACGATCACGTCGGCAGCGCCGCGGAGCACCAGCGCCGGGCAGGTGACCCGCGGCAGCCGGGCGAGCACGTCGTCCCGCTGCAGGGTGACGAGGCTGGTGATGAGGGTGAGCGGGTCGGCCCGGAGCCAGTCGCGGACCAGGCCCGGGACCTGCTGCGGCGGCTCGCGCAGCCCGTCGGCCAGCCACCGCGCCACCACCGCCTCGGATGCCGCCTGAGGATCACCCGTCGGCGCAGAGAGCACCAGCGCCGCGACCCGGTCGGGCGCCAGCTCGGCCGCGGCCAGGGCGAACTGTGACCCCACGGAGTGCCCGAGCAGGGTGACCCGCTCGAGGCCCGCGACCTCACACCAGCGGAGCACGGCGCGCGCGTGGTCGTCCACGTCGAAGCGCCGCGGCGGCCGGCGGCTCCCCCCGCTGCCCGGAAGGTCCACCACCCAGACGTCCGCGAATCGCGCGAGCTCGGGGACGACAGGCAGCAGGGTCCGCCCCGAGAGCGCCAGCCCGGGCACGAGGACCAGCGGGTCCAGGGCCGACAGCGACACGGTGGCCAGGTGAAGGGTCGTGAGGCGCAGGTCGTCCACACGCCAGCGCCGCGTGGCCGTCCGTGTCCTCGTCATCGCGGTCGTGGGCTGCCCCCCGGCGCTGCGGTCACACCGCAGGGGGCGTCCGGCGCCGTCACCAGTCACCAGTCACCAGGCGAGTCGGCCCATTGCGACGAGGATGGTGGACACGTCCATCCGGGCGGTGAGAACCCGCACCGGGGTTGGCCACAGCCGCACCAGGGTCGGGGTCTCGGTCACGCCGTTCGCCAACGCGATCTCGGGTGTGGCGTGGGCGTCGATCACGCGCAGCTCGAACCGCCCGTTGAGGCCGAGCGTCAGTGCACGACGTGTGACCGCGACGTGCCGGGCGGCGTCGTCGGTCGCACCGGACACGTACAGCTCG
>JALYNB010000032.1 GCA_030773395.1 Actinomycetota bacterium | reverse complement strand
GCACCCAGGCGACGTTCCCCGCCAGCGGGTAGAGGAGGGCCGGAAGGCCCAGGAAGAGCAGGCCTGCCACGAGCACTTTGCGGTACCCGAAGCGGCCGAGCAGCCTCGGCATCGCCATCTGCGTCAGGACCGTGGTTAGCATGAATGCCGCCGTGGCTGACCCGGCGCCGCCCGTCCCTCCCCCCACCGCCGCGGCGTAGAGCGGCACCACCGAGAGCAGAAGCTGGAAGCCGGACGCGGAGGCAAGCATCGCCAGCGTCAGGGACGCCACGGGGCGGGAGATCAGGGCCCCGCGTTTCGGCTCCCCGGTGGGCTTTACGCCCTCTCCGTCCCGTCGTCCCATGCCGCCCATCTTCCC
This sequence comes from Actinomycetota bacterium, assembly GCA_030773395.1. Classification (GTDB taxonomy): domain Bacteria; phylum Actinomycetota; class Actinomycetes; order JALYNB01; family JALYNB01; genus JALYNB01. The sequence continues at coordinate 6,633 of JALYNB010000032.1, read as the reverse complement.
GGCGGGGAGGCGGTGGCGCAAGGGCGCGCGGGCGTGGGCTTCTGTTATAGAATGCCGCCAAGGGGGAACCCACGGTATTCCAGGAGGAGGTCCAATGCAGCGCGACCTGCTGATACGGGAGATGCAAGCCATAATCGGCCCGGAGGGGGTGATCTCCGAGCGCGAGCAGCTCCGCTCCTACGAGTGCGACGGCCTGATGAACTACAGGGTGATACCGGAGCTCGTGGTCCTGCCCGAGACCGCCGAGCACGTCCAGAGCGTCGTGAGACTCTGCTACGATGAGGGCATCCCGTTCGTTGCGCGCGGCTCCGGCACGGGCCTCTCCGGCGGGGCGCTCCCGGTCGAGTCGGGCGTGCTCATAGTGCTCAGCAGGCTGCGGCGCATCCTCGAGGTGGACATCCCCAACCAGCGCGTCGTCGTCGAGCCCGGCGTCATAAACATCTGGGTAAGCCAGGCGGTCGCCGACGAGGGCTACTACTACGCCCCAGATCCCGCGAGCCAGATCGTCTCCTCCATCGGCGGCAACCTCGCCGAGAACTCCGGCGGCGTCCACTGCCTGAAGTACGGGTTCACCACAAACCACGTGATGGGCGCCGAGATCGTGCTCCCCGACGGCACCATGGTGAACATCGGCGGCGGCATGGCCCCGGACGCCCCGGGCTACGAGCTGCTCGGCGCGTTCGTAGGCTCTGAGGGAACCTTGGGGATAGCGACAAAGATCACCCTGCGCGTCGTGCGCAAGCCCGAGGCGGTCAGGACGCTTCTCGCGGCCTTCAAGGACACCGAGGAGGCCGGGGGCGCCGTCTCCGGGATCATTGGGGCCGGGATCGTGCCCGCCGCCATAGAGATGATGGACTCCCTTTGCATCGAGGCGGTCGAGACCGCCGTCCACCCGGGCTTCCCCCAGGCCGGGGCCATCCTGATAGTCGAGCTCGACGGCCCGGCCGCGGAGGTCGAGGACCAGTTCCAGCACACCATAAGGGTCTGCGAGGAGAACAACGCCTCGGAGATAAGGATCGCCGAGGACGACGAGGAGCGGGCGCTCTTCTGGAAGGGCCGCAAGGCATCGTTCGCCGCGATGGGCCGCATCGCCAACGACTACTACGTGCAGGACTCCGTGGTCCCGCGCACGGAGCTCGGGGCCGTCCTCAAGAGGATAAGCGAGCTTGGCGAGGAGTACGGCATGCGCGTGGCCAACGTCTTCCACGCCGGCGACGGCAACCTCCACCCCCTGGTGCTCTACAACAGCGCGGTCGAGGGCGAGTCGGAGCGCGGCGAGCACCTGTCGACGGCGATCGCCGAGCTCTGCGTCGAGCTGGGCGGGTCGATCACGGGGGAGCACGGCGTCGGGTCCGACAAAGCCTGCTCGATGCCCACGATGTTCTCCGAGGACGACCTCGCGGTGATGGTGCGCCTGCGCACGGCGTTCGACCCCCTGGGCATCTCCAACCCCGGCAAGGTCTTCCCGACTCCGCGCCTCTGCGGTGAGCGACCCGGCAAGTACGCGCCGCACCCGCTCGAGGCGGCCGGCGTCATCGAGCGGCTGTGAGGCGACCGTGACGACCACCCCCCTCGCCGCCCGGACGGAGCGCCCCGGCTCCATCGCCGACGCGGCGGCGCTGCTGCGCTCCACCACGGGCCCGGTGCTCATCCGCGGGGCCGGCACCGCCCTCGGCTGGGGCGGCCGCGTCGACCCCGTCGACCTGGTCGTCGAGACGGCGGGCATGTCGGGCGTGCTGACCCACAACGCCGCCGACATGACGGCCTCGGTCGGCGCCGGCACCCCGCTGCGGGAGCTCAACGAGCAGCTCGCCGCCGACGGGCAGTTCCTCGCCCTTGACCCCCCAGTCGAGGCGCAGGGAGCGACGATCGGTGGCCTGCTCTCGACGGCGGACGCCGGCCCGCTGCGGCTGCGCTACGGGAGCCCGCGCGACCTCGTCATCGGGGTGACGCTCGTGCTCGCCGACGGCACAGTCGCCCACGCCGGCGGCCACGTGATCAAGAACGTCGCCGGTTATGACCTCGCCAAGCTCGTCCACGGGTCGCTGGGCACGCTGGCCCTCGTCGCCGAGGTCGTCGTCCGGCTGCACCCGCGGCCCGCGACGACCGCGGTCGTCACCGCGCCGGCCGACGCCGAGGCCGCCACGCGGGTGGCCCTGGCGCTCATGGCGAGCCCGCTCGAGCCGTCCGCGGTGGAGTGGGCGGCGGACGGCGAGGTCGGCCGCCTGCTGGTCCGGTTCGACGGGCCCCAGGCGGGCGTCGACGCGCAGTCCGAGGGGGCTAGCGCCCTGCTGTCCCGGGAGGGCCTGACGGGGGAGAGGCTGCCCGGCTCGACCGGTGACCTGTGGCGCGACCACGCGGCCGCGGTCCGGGGCCACGAGGGCGAGCTGGTCGCCCGTCTGTCGACCTTGCCGAGCCGGCTGCCCGACGTGGCGGCGGCGGCGCGCCGCTGCGCGGAGCAGGCGGGCGCGAGGTCCTCGATGGTGTCGAGTGCGGCGCTGGGGCTGCACACCGTCCGCGTCACCGGCACCCCCGAGGCGCAGGCCATGGCCTTCACGACCCTGCAGGCCGAGGCGCGGATGCTGGGCGGCAGTCTGCTGCTGCGCTCGCGACCGGCCGACGTCGACGACCTCGTCGACCCGCTCGGCCCGCCGCCGAGCACAGGTCCCCTGCTGGCCCGCGTCAAGGCCGAGTTCGACCCGGGCAACCGCCTGGCCCCGGGCCGCCTCCGTCCCTGGTACTGAGCGACCCGAGCGACCGGCGGCCCGTCCGGGCCGTTCCGCCGCCACCGCCGAACCCGCCCCGCTTCTCGCGGAGGCCCCGATCCCGAAACCCTGGGAGCCCCGATGACCCAGCCCGCCGTCCGCGGTGAGGCCCTCGCGCCGAAGATCCCTGACACCGAAGCCCCCGGCACCGGCGAGTCACCCACGATGACGGTGGGCCTCGACCCGCACGGGCCGGGCAACGGCGTCTTCGACGACCACCACCCGCCGTCCGACGAGCTGATCTCCGACTGCGTCCACTGCGGCTTCTGCCTGCCGACGTGCCCGACGTACGCACTGTGGGGGGAGGAGATGGACTCCCCCCGGGGTCGCATCTACCTCATGAAGGCCGGCAAGGACGGCCGCGCGGAGATGGACGAGACCTTCGTCAGCCACTTCGACGCCTGCCTGGGCTGCCTGGCCTGCGTGACGGCGTGCCCCTCGGGCGTGCAGTACGACGCACTCATCGAGTCCGTCCGCCCGCAGATCGAGCGCAACTACAAGCGCAGCCTGGGCGAGCGGATCTTCCGCGCCTTCATCTTCGCGCTCTTCCCGTACCCGGCCCGCCTGCGCCCCGCGGCGTTCTTCGGGGCGCTCTACCAGGCGCTGGGGATCCGGGCCCTGCTGTCGAGCATCGGCCTGATCAAGCTCCTGCCCTCCCGGCTGCGGGCCATGGAGGCGCTGCTGCCCCCGATGAAGGTCAGCCACGTCGTCAGCCGCAACGCCGCGGTCACCCCGGCCGTCGGGACGCGGAGAGCCCGCGTGGGCTTCCTCACCGGGTGCGTGCAGCGCGTCTTCTTCGGCGACGTCAACGAGGCGGCGATCCGGGTGCTGGCCGCCGAGGGGTGCGAGGTCGTCGCCCCGCGCGAGCAGCGCTGCTGCGGTGCGCTTTCCGAGCACGCGGGCCGGGAGGAGGAGGCCCTGCGCTTTGCCAGGGGCGTCATCGACACGTTCCTGGCCGCCGATGTCGAGCACGTCGTCGTGACCGTGGCCGGGTGCGGGTCGACGATGAAGCACTACGCGCGCCTGCTGGCCGACGACCCGGTCTACGGGCCGCGTGCCGCCGAGTTCGCCGCCAAGGTGCGCGACGTCTCCGAGATCCTCGCTCAGCTCGGCCCGGTGGCGGAGCGCCACCCGATTCCCTCGAAGGTCGCCTACCACGACGCCTGTCACCTGGCGCACGGCCAGGGGATCCGTGCCGAGCCGCGCACCGTGCTGCGGGGCATCCCGCAGATGCAGGTCACGGACATCCCCGAGGCGGAGATCTGCTGCGGGTCCGCCGGCATCTACAACCTCGTGCAGCCGGAGCCGGCGGAGGAGCTCGGCCACCGCAAGGTCCGCAACATCGAGGCCGTGTCGCCCGACGCGGTCGCGACCGCGAACCCCGGCTGCCTGCTGCAGATCCGCCGCTACCTCGACAGTGGCGTGCCGCTGTTCCACCCGGTCGAGCTCGTGGACGCCTCCATCCGCGGGGTCGACCCGGTCCAGCAGCGTCGGCCCGCCGGCCAGCGCGGGCGGCAGCTCGACGCCCGGACGTCGGAGCCCGGGCGGTTCTGACCGAAGCGCCTCATCCGACCGGCGCGCCGGTCCGCAACGCGGGACGGGAACTGCGCCACCATCCCCGCAGCCCGGCGTCCCGCCACCCCGACCCCAGGACGGCCCGATGTACACACAGAACCTCACGCCGGTGGGCGGGTCGCTCACGGCGTCCGCCCTGATCTCGATGCTGCCGCTGGTAACGATCTTCGTGCTGCTCGGCGTGCTCAAGGTGAAGGCCCAGTGGGCGGCGCTGGCGTCGCTGGCCGTCGCCCTTGTCGTGGCCGTCGTGGCCTACGGGATGCCGCTCGGCATGTCGCTCTCCGCCGCCGCGGAGGGCGCCGTCTTCGGCTTCTTCCCGATCATGTGGATCGTCATCAACGCGATCTGGATCTACAACATGTCGGTGGAGACTGGGCACTTCGACGTCCTCCGCCGCAACTTCGGGTCGGTCTCTCGAGACCAGCGGATCCAGGCCATCATCATCGCCTTCTGCTTCGGCGGACTGCTCGAGGCGCTCGCGGGCTTCGGTACTCCGGTGGCCATCTCCTCGGTCATGCTGCTCGGCCTCGGCTTCTCCCCGCTAAAGGCGGCGTCCGTGGCGCTCGTCGCCAACACCGCCCCCGTGGCCTACGGCGCGCTGGCGACTCCGATCCTCACGATGGGTCGCGTCACTGGCCTGGACGTCGGCGACATCGGCGCCATAGTCGGCCGCCAGACCCCGATCCTCGCCCTGTTCGTGCCCCTCGTGCTCGTGTTCCTCGTCGACGGGACTCGGGGTCTCAAGCAGACCTGGCTGCCGGCGCTGGTCGGCGGCGTCAGCTTCGCGATCGCGCAGTACCTCTGCTCGAACTTCTTCGTGGTCGAGCTCACCGACATCTTCGCCTCGCTGGTGGCGGCGGGGGCCATCGTCGGGCTGCTCCGGGTCTGGCAGCCGTCGGAGATCATCGCTGTCGACGAGCTGAACGACGAGGAGCAGCGGGCCCGCATCGGCTCTGCCACCGCCACCGCCCACGCCGTCGAGGCCGGGGGCGACCGGCACGCCGGCCGCAGTGCGCACGGTGCGCACTGTGCGCAGGGGGCGTCCGCCGTGCAGGGCACGTCGGGCTCGGCCTTCGGCACGGACGTGGCCGGCGGACCGACCGACCGGGGGGCCGGCGAGCCGGTGGCGAGCGGCCTCGGGGCGACCGAGGGAACCGGGACGGAGCGCGAGATTCGCCGCAACGCCGACGCCCCGGGCGAGATCTTCCGGGCCTACGCGCCCTACCTGATGATCATCGTGGTGTTCGGGCTGTCGCAGGTGCCGGCCATCAAGTCCGCGCTCGCCGCCACCACCGTGACGTTCCCCTGGCCGGGGCTCGACATCGTCGGCCCGACGGGCAAGGCCCCGAGCGCCGTGACCTTCAACTTCAACTGGCTCGCGGCCGGCGGCACTCTCGTGCTGATCTCGGGCCTGCTCACCATCCCCATCCTGGGGCTGGGCCTCGGCAAGGCGCTCAAGGCGTACGGCACGACCTACGCCCAGCTGAAGTGGGCCATCCTCACCGTCATGGCCGTCCTCGGGCTCGCCTACGTCATGAACCTGTCCGGGCAGACGCTGACCATCGGCCAGTGGATGGCCGGGGCGGGCGGACTGTTCGCCCTGCTGTCGCCCGTGCTCGGCTGGCTCGGGGTGGCGGTCACGGGCTCCGACACGTCGTCGAACGCGCTGTTCGGCACGCTGCAGGTCGCGGCGGCCAACAATGTGGGGATGGACCCGTTGCTCGCCGCGAGTGCGAACACCTCGGGTGGCGTGCTCGGCAAGATGATCTCGCCGCAGAACCTCGCGATCGCCGCGGCGAGCGTGGGTATCGCCGGCCAGGAGGGCGTGCTGTTCCGCAAGGTGTTCCTGTGGAGCATCGGGTTCCTGGTGTTCATGGCGCTGCTGGTCTACCTGCAGTCCACGTCGGTGCTCGGGTGGATGGTCTGACGCCGGTCGGGTGGCGACGGCCCCGCACCGTCAACGGCCCCGATGGGCGCGGGTGACCGTGCGGGTCGTCGTCAGTCCCGACAAGTTCAAGGGCAGCCTGACGGCTCTGGAGGCGGCCGAGGCGATCGCCGAGGGCCTGCGTCGGGGGCGGCCCGACGTCGAACCGGTCCTCCTCCCCGTCGCGGACGGGGGGGAGGGCACGGTCGCCGCGGCGCTCGCCGCTGGCTACGGACCCCGGCGGGTGCGGGTCGCCGGTCCGACCGGGGAGCCGGTGGATGCCCTGTACGCCGCGCGTGGGCGCGCGGCCGTCGTCGAGATGGCGGAGGCCTCGGGCCTGCGACGGCTGCCCGACGGCCGGTCCGCCCC